>JBBAAT010000033.1:0-14327 GCA_041658145.1 Bacteroidales bacterium
TTATCAAATTTTACCAAAAAACATTACAACATAAATAAGGTAATAAGGTTGCAAGACTATAGTAAAAGGATTTTTTTACTAAGGTTAGAGGAACATAAATAAATCTTGCGTAACATGAGTTATTTAGTAATTATTTAGGTATAAGGAAATAGAGGTATAAGGTATAAAAGTATAATAAGGAAAAATAACTATAACTTTCACTATGCCTTTATAACCTATACCTTTATACCTAAATAGTAACATTATTTAAACATTATTGCAATAAATAAATGAATCTGGTAAAGTTTTTTAAAAGCAGGACTTTTTTTATCCACTTGGCATTGTCCATTTTAGGAACCGTTATATTGGTATGGATTGCAACTTTGTTTCTCGGTTTTTTTACTCATCATGGTGAAGAGATTACCGTTCCTGATCTTACCGGGTTGAAAATTGAAGAATTGGATGATTATTTATCTGAACGCCATCTTGATTATGAAATTATAGACTCTGTATATGATTCCAAAGGAAAAAAAAGCACGGTTATCAGCCAGGATCCTTATGCAAATTCCAAAGTAAAAAGCGGAAGAAAAATTTACATCACTGTAATTGCAAAACTCCCTGAACGCACTGTTATGCCGGATCTGAAAGACCTCACATTACGCCAGACTATTGCCGTTCTTGAAACATACGGACTGAAAGTAGGAAAACTTGAATATGTTCCCGATATTGCCCACAACGCTGTATTAAAGCAAAAATATAAAGGCAAGATTATTGAAGCCGGAACAATAATCGAAAAAGGATCGCTGATCAACCTTATAATAGGGAAGGGGGAAAATAATGAAAAAACCACTGTACCATTCCTGCTTGGTAAAACACGCGATGAAGCCATTAAACTGATAAATAAATATTCACTTAATGTTGGAGAAGAAATTTTTGAAGACGGCGCTGATACTACCAATGCAAAGGTTTACAAGCAAAACCCTGCTTATTCAAAAAAATCGCCCATCACACTTGGAAGCAGCGTTGATATTTGGTATAAATCCGATAAGAAATTCAATTTCGATGCATTTTTAAAAAAATATAAAAACGATACCATCTCCGATGAAAAATAAGATATTTCTTTTACTTGCGCTGTTTGCATTTCCGGCACTCTCATTCAGCCAGGAAATCTTAACAGGGCTTTACACCAATCCTGTTGTTAAAGCCAACTTCAAATCAATCAAAGCAAAACCAGCGAAAAGCAATATGATGCTTACATTGCCTTTTTTTGATGATTTTTCCGGTTCGGGAATTTTTCCATCTGATTCTCTCTGGGCAGACAAGAATGTGTTTATCAATTCTTCATATCCTGTTTCCCCACCCACAGTTGGCGTTGCAACTTTTGATGCTATTAACGATACGGGCGCTCTTTACACAGATGCTAATTCTTATGGTTTTACAGCAGATACACTTACCTCCAATCCCATCAGGCTTGATTCCATGTTTGGAATCAGTCCTGGCCCGCTGCATATAAGCGATTCGGTTTATTTTAGCTTTTACTATCAACCGCAAGGGATCGGGAATGCCCCGGAACCTGATGATTCGCTTGTTCTTGAATTTTATTCTCCGAAAACAAGCTCATGGAACCACATCTGGAGTTCAAAGGGTTATACATTGCTGCAGTTTCAGAGCATGTACAACAATGTTTATTTTAAACAGGTAATGATACCTCTTACTGATACCGCTAATTACTTTCATAAAGGTTTCCAGTTCAGATTTTATAATTACGCCAGCCTTGCCAACAGTGGGCAACCAAGCTGGGCTGCAGGCAATGTTGATATCTGGAATATTGACTATGTTTATCTGAATAAATTACGCAGCAAGGCTGACAGTATTTATCAAGACCTCGCTTTTGTGGAACCTGCTCCATCTGTTCTGAAAAACTATTATTCCATGCCATGGACCCAGTTTAATGTTAATCCTGCTGGTGAAATGAAAGATACTTTGTATTTGACCATATCGAATTTATATAATGATACGATCCAATCCTGTTATCAATACATTGTTAAAGAAGTTGGCGGCACTTGGTCAGTTGATGATACGACATGTGGTATTATGCCTCCACCATGTGGGAATGGTGGTGTTGGAAACGTTGATCCATTTAATGTTTCCGGATATCAAACATATCAACCACATGCACGTCCGGCAGTTTGTTTTGTTTTTCCTTCATCAACAAAAGATAGTGCCGATTTTACGATTACTCATATTAATAATACAACTACTTTTCCGGATATTTGTAAAAAAAATGATACAATTATTTATAATCAGCACTTTTATAATTATTATGCTTATGATGATGGAGTTCCGGAGGCCGGTTATGGACTTACCCCTGCAAACTCTATGCTTGCATATCAATTCCATCTCAATCAGGCTGACACACTTCATGCGGTTAAGATGTTTTTTAATCAAACACTTAACAATGCGAGTCAGCAGTATTTTCACCTGACAATCTGGGACGATGCAAGCAACAACCCTGGCAACATCATTTACCAGAAATCAGGCTATAAACCGTTTTATGAAGACAGCCTGAACAAATTCCATACATACAGAATAGATGACACCACACTCGTTTTAAACGGAACTTTTTATGTTGGCTGGAAGCAGGTTACTGCCGATAATCTTAACATTGGGTTTGACATGAATTCCGATAAACATGATAAAATTTTCTACAATACAGGAAATGGATGGTTTAACAGCATGTATCAAGGCGCTTTAATGATCAGGCCTGTTGTTGGCAAAACCCTTCCAATAACAACAGGAGTTGAAGAAACAATTGCAAATGCAGAAAAAATAAAAGTTTATCCAAATCCTTCAAATGGTGAAAATATCTTCATTGTTCTTCCTCCTTCAATGGATCAGGTCAAATCTGAACTTACTGTTCAATTATTTGACCTTCGGGGCAGCCTGTTGCACACTTTGCCATATTCAAAAAGCATCAATGTTTCCGGCTTACAAAATGGGATATACCTGCTCTGCGTAAATACGAAAGATAATTCAAATTGGTATATTACCAAATTGATAATTGTTAAATAAAGTCTGTCCATAAAGTCAGTAAAAATATTTTCAATGACTTTTTTGCCCTTGATCCCTAAAGGGAAAGTCATTGAAAATCAGCACTCCCTTTAGGGTTGGGGCAAATGCTGATTTTCAATATTTCGAGTTTATGGACAAACATTAAATAATTCCCAATTACCCCATGTCTGAAGAATTTGAAGTCCTTGACGAAGAGCAGGAGTTGTACGAACATTACCGCTTTGTTGTTGATAAAGGACAAAACCTCCTGCGGATCGACAAATTCCTGATGCTCCGCATAGAAGGTGTTTCCAGAAATAAAATCCAGAATGCAGCTCATGCCGGGAATATTCTTGTGGGCGATAACCCTGTAAAGCCCAATTACAAAGTAAAGCCAAACGATATCATATCCATTGTTCTTGCACATCCTCCGCGTGAAACTGAACTGATCCCTGAGAATATTCCAATAAATATTGTTTATGAAGACGACGATATTATCGTTCTGAATAAAGAACCGGGATTGGTAGTCCATCCGGGATATGGTAATTTTACAGGAACTATGGTAAATGCACTCGTATATCATTTTCAAAACATCCTGAATAAAAAGGAAGAAGAAATCAAGCCATTTCTAGTGCATCGCATTGATAAAAATACTTCAGGAATAATATTGATTGCCAAAAATGAACTTGCACAAGCGAAACTGGCAAAAGAATTCTTCGATCACACCATTACCAGGAAATACCACGCGCTTGTATGGGGTGACTTTACTGAAGATGAAGGAGCCATCACAGGAAATATCGGACGAAATCCTAAAGACAGAAAGGTGATGACCGTTTTCCCTGACGGTAAAAGCGGCAAACCGGCCATTACACATTACAAGGTTATTGAACGTTTCGGCTATATTACATTAATTGAATGTCAACTTGAAACCGGACGCACTCACCAGATCCGGACACATCTGAAATATATCGGACACCCGCTTTTCAATGATGAAACTTATGGAGGTAACATAATTTTGAAGGGGACTACATTTACAAAATACAAGCAATTTGTTGAGAATTGCTTTAAACTTCTTCCGCGCCAGGCACTGCATGCAAAATCACTTGGTTTTATCCATCCTGCAAGCAGCAAATATATTTTCTTCGATTCAGAATTACCGCCTGATATGCAAACTGTCATTGAAAAATGGAAAAGGTATATTTCTGACAAAAAGAATGAGATTGAGGAATAAACTTCAATGATCAAAGGGCATTCTCTAAAAACTCAATAAGAACGTCATTGCGAGGAAGGTACGACCGAAGCAATCTCAATCCAGAAGTTTCGGGAAAGCATACTGCATAAGATTGCTTCCCATTTCGTACCTCATGGTTCGCAATGACGATGAGGTCCGCCGTGGCGGATTAGAGGTGCCCTTTAATTGTTAAATGGTTATTTCCTCATAAAACTCGCGTTACGATTAAAATAATTCTGTAATTTTACAAAGAAATGAAGTTTATGGGAATCTCTAAAAACCTAATTTTGACACCTCGAAAAGCAAAAAAGTTTGAGGCAGACAAAGTTTTGTAAACCGCAGTGTACGCATGGTACATGAGGATTTACAAAACGAAGTCGAACGAAAAAATTTAAAGTTTTTCGAGGTGCCCTTTATAATAATTAAATCAAAATGATATACTTGTTTGATTTTCTTTTTCTGATTGGGGCTATCGGCCTGTTCCTGTTTGGAATGAAACTGATGAGCGAAAGCATGCAGAAGATAGCAGGAACTAAACTAAGAGCCATACTGAATTATATTGCTTCATCAAAAACAAAAGCAGTTTTCTCCGGTCTTTTGATCACCTCTCTTGTTCAGGCATCTGGCGTGGTGTCCGTGATGACTGTTAGCTTTGTGAACGAAGGTATGCTCTCGCTTGTTGAATCTATCGGCGTCATCATGGGAGCGAATATCGGCACTACTATTAAGATTTGGCTGATCTCCGCAGTGGGCATGAATACCAAAATAGGCATTATTGCCTTACCGATTATCGGGCTTGCATTTCCGTTGTTATTTTCCAAAAACAATACACGAAAAAACTGGGGTGAATTTGCAGTGGGACTTTCGCTTTTATTTGTCGGCTTTGATTTCATGAAATTTATATTCGAAGAACTTTATGGTAATACTGTTTTGATAGAATTTCTATCCGGTTTCTCCGGTTATGGCTTTGGTTCTGTAATTATTTTTGTTTTTGCAGGCATGATTATTACAGCACTCATACAATCATCGAGCGCTACTGTTGCCCTCACAATCGTTTTATGCAGCAATGGATGGATACCTTTTGAACTTGGCGCCGCTATGATACTTGGCGAAAATATAGGTACTACCGTAACCGCAAATATCGCAGCACTTATTGCCAATGTGTATGCGAAAAGAACTGCCTTATCACATACATTATTCAATGTTATTGGTGTGATATGGGCGCTGATTCTTTTTAAGTGGTTTTTACAGGGAATTGATGTTATTACTGACGGCATATATGGCAAATCGCCATTGATCCATCCTGATGCAATGCCATTGGGGCTTGCAGTATTTCACACAATGTTTAATGTTGTAAATACATTATTGCTGGTTGGATTTATCCCATGGCTTGCAAAACTTACCGAATGGTTTATCCCGTCAAAAGGAAAGACTGACGAAGTATTCAGCCTGAGATATATAAGTTCGCAGTTCTCCTCTTCCGAACTTACAATTTTAGAAGCTAAAAAAGAAATATTTTCTTATGCGAAGCGAGGGCGAAAACTATTCAGTCTGATTCCTGAAATGCTGGTGGAAAAAAATGATGCCGAATATAACCTGCTTTTCGAAAAAGTAAAAATGCAGGAAGACATGATGGATCAGGTTGAACAGGAAATAAACGGATATATCAACAAATTATACCAGGGTGAACTTAGTGAAAAAAGCCTGAAAAAGGCAAAATCCATGCAACGTATTGTTAAAGAGCTTGAGAATATTGGCGATTCAACATTTCATATGGCGAAAAGCATAAGCCGGAAAAATGATGAAAAAGCCTGGTTCACTCAGGATATGCGTGATAATCTGGAAAAGATGTATGACCTGCTTTACAAGGCATTTGATATACTCATTGAAAACCTTGAACATGATTACGACAGGGTTTCTATTGATAAGGCTCAGATGCTGGAGTTGCAGATCAATAAACTCAGAAGCGACCTGATGAAAGAACATTTTGAAAAAGCCGGATCAGCAGAATATAATAATAAAAGCAGTGTTATTTACTTCGACCTTGTTTCTTCCTCAGAAAAAATGGCCGATCACATTTACAATATTAACGAAGCAATTGCGGGATTAAAATAATACCAAAAAATGGCATTTTTCAAACGGCAGTTTACAATATTTTGTTTTTATCTGTAATCTCAAAGAGCCGAATGGGTGAGTGGGTGAGTGGGCGATTTCTCCCGCTCTCCCGCTCACCGATTCCCCCGCTCTTAATGAGAGTATTTTTGCAATTTGGTAATTTATCAGGAAAATTGTAAACTACTTTTCATGTATTCTGAAAAATGTCCGAAAAAATCTTATCTGGTGAGCAGCTTAAAGCCAATACCATGCACATTCAGAAGTTCGATGTTTGGATCGTCTTTAAGGTATTTTCGCAGTTTTGCAATATACACATCCATGCTGCGTGCATTAAAATAGCTGTCATCGTTCCAAATCCTCATAAGAGTGATGGTTCTGTCAAGTACAGCATTCAGGTTCTCACATAAAAGATTAAGCAATTCTGCTTCTTTAGAAGTAAGTTTCTGAATGTTTTTACCGATGGTGAGAGTCTGATGGCTGTAATCAAAAACGTATGCACCCAGTTTAAACACCGTCTGATCTGTATTCACAGATGTGCTTGTCCGCCTCATTATGGCTTTGATCCTCAGCAGCAGTTCTTCCATGCTAAACGGTTTAGTAAGATAATCATCCGCACCTAATTGCAAGCCTTCAATTCTGTCCTCCTGCATGGATTTAGCTGTAAGAAAAAGAATAGGAATTTTCTTGTCTGTTTTTCTAATCTCTTTAGCTAGAGTAAAGCCGTCTTTCACGGGCATCATCACATCGAGGATGCAGAAATCAAATTTTTCTTTTGTATACGCATCAAAAGCATCCTTGCCGTTCACATATAGTTTTGCAGGGTATCCCTTAGCTTCAAGGTAAGCTTTAAGGATTGTTCCAAGATTATGATCATCTTCTGCAAGTAATATTTTCGTTACCTTTTCTTTCATACTGCATTTAGTGTAATTCATATATTAGATTCACCAAAAGGCAAATATATGGTAAATTTTGAACCCTTTTTTAATTCGCTTACCACATCTACGTTGCCATTATGCATTTCAATAATTGTTTTCACGTAGCTTAACCCAAGTCCAAAACCTTTCACATTATGAATGTTGCCGGATGGCACACGATACAACTTCTCGAAAATTTTCTTAAGATTAGCATGGCTGATGCCAATACCATTATCTTCAACCGAAAAATACACACCGGAATCATTGCTTTCGGTAGCTAATATTATTCTTGGATTTTCTATAGTGTATTTATTTGCATTGTCAACTAAATTGTAAATAACATTGGTGATATGAACCTTGTCGGCATTGATTATACTGGATGTTGCATTGAGTTCGGTAATGATCTTTCCTTCTTTTGCCTCTACCTGCAAGTTGATATTTTTAATAACTTCATTAATAATAAAGTGAATATCCAGAGGTTCTTTCTTCAATTTTATCTGTCCTTTTTCGAGCACGGCGGTTTGTAGTATTTTCTCTGCCATCACACCAAGCCGCTTATTTTCATCGCTGATAACATTAAGATAATTCTGATAAAGCATTTCTGATTTTACGATGTCGTCATCTGTCAACGCTTGACAGGCAAGAGATATAGTAGATACAGGCGTTTTAAACTCGTGTGTCATGTTGTTGATAAAATCGTTCTTCATTTCGCTGAGCCTTTTTTGTTTGATGATGGTCCGGATGGTATATACAAAAGAAAGGATGATGAAAAGTATTAGTATCGCTGCAATAAAAAGTATCAACCATGTTTGAGTGAAAAGATATGTTTCTTTTTTCGGGAAAAAAATGAGCAGGTACTCGGGCGCCCTAAACAGGTCGCTGGGGAAAATGTTAAATGCAACACTTCTTTCGATAAGTTCTTTATGATATTTTCCTGTCTTTTCAATAACCATCTGATTTTTTACAGGACTGAAAATACCATATTCGTATTCAGTATATATCCCTTTATTGGTAAGCTCAACTTTTATCAGGGAGTCGAGTTTTGCAGGATCTGTGCGATCTTCAATGGATCGGTTGTATTTGTAATTGAACATTTCTTCAAATACATCGCTGATTAAGAAAGATTTTTTCAGAAACTTATCAATCTTGTCACTGATGCTGTCGAAATGGTTGGATGGGAAATAATATTCAGGAACGGAAACAGGTCGTACTTCATTCTTTTTAATTGAATCATTGTTACTGACGGCAACAACACTTGAATCAATATGTTTAATACCTTTTCCGGGAATAGTTTCTGCATATTCGATCGTTATTTTTTTACTGGTATAATTGATATATGAAGCTTTCTGAATATTGAAATCATTTGCCATTGATTCCATTTCTTTTATGAACATATTGTTGATCGAATCAATGGTTGTGTAAAGTGTGCTATTTGAACTGCCTGCATTTATCCGGGTTTTTATACGATTTGCCACCTCGAGTTTTTCTAATTTATAAACCACATTCGTCAAAGCTTCATTCACGCTTCTGTCAAAATTCGCTTCTTTTACCGCAATTGCGTTTTTTATCCAATACAACTGTACGCCCACCAATCCAATTAATGCAAAGGAGATAAGGATAATTATCAGTATGATGATTTTTTTGTTCATTATTAAAACAAATTTACTTCATAATACTCTTAAAATGCCTGACAATACGGGCATTTAACATATTTTAACATTTGTTAACTTCCTTTAACAGCTATTGGTGTTTAAACTGTTGTATATTTACAATGCGAAAAAAGTAAAGAATAGAGTGAATAATGTGTTAATATAATTTTTGGTTTTTTTGGGTTATTTGTTTGTTTAAAAAGAGTGAAGTTTTCTTCACTCTTTTTTTTGTTCTTGCAAATACCTCTTTTTTCATTCTTCTTTACTATCTTTGAAAAAACTTCGTTTTTGAAAAAAAATATTTTATATATAGTTATGCTTCTCTTCGCTTCTGGGTTTACTCATTCTTTTTCACAACCATGGATGAGAACTCCTTTTTTGAAGAAAGACAAATCTACTGCAAATTTTTATGACATCCAAAAAGCTTTTTATTCCTATTGGGGAGACAGAAAATTTGTAAAAGGCAAGGGATACATGCAATTCAAGAGGTGGGAGAATTTAATGAAATCAAAAGTTTTTCCTGTAGGGACATTGCCTGACCCTCTGAAGAGCTGGAAAGAATATAATACATTCATGAGCGCATATTCTTCATCCAAAGATAAAAACCTGCTTACTTCTGCAAACTGGGTTCCGCTGGGAATTACCAACTGGACAAACGGAAACAGCGGATATAATCCGGGTAATGGCAGGTTAAATACGGTAACTGTAGATCCTGCAAATCCAAATGTGATCTTTGTGGCTTCTCCATCCGGAGGGGTTTGGAAATCAAATGATGGAGGCAGTACGTGGAATACAACGTATGATAATCAACCATTACTGGGCGCTTCAGCAATTGCCATAGATCCTTCAAATTCTAATATTATTTACATTGGCACCGGAGACAGGGATTCGTGGGATAATAAAAGCATCGGTATTTTAAAATCGACCGATGGTGGAGCAACATGGACGACAACAGGCTTAAGCTATACCGCTTCATACAATAGTATCAATAAAATTCTTATCAATCCGTTAAAGCCAACGGTAATAAACGTTGCAACATCTGATGGAATTTACAAATCAACAGATGCAGGAAATACTTTCACGCAGGTTTATTCCGGCGGTAAAGTTACCAATATCCTTTACAGATCAGGTGATACAACTGTAGTTTACGGTTCGGGTGATTTTTTCCTTCGCTCTGTTGACGGAGGATTGAATTTTTTTAATAATTCAGCAGGGCTACCATCCAATGCTCCACGTGTAGAAATGGCTGTTACTCCTGCGAATGCCAATTGCATTTATATTGTAGCTTCAGCACCCGACGAAACATTCGGGGGCTTATACAAATCAACGAATGCAGGCTCGACTTTTAATACACAATCTACTACTCCGAACATCATGGGTTATTCAGCAGACGGAAGTGATGATGCGGGGATGGCTTGGTATGATTTGGCAATTGCCGTATCGCCTACGGATGCAAATGAAGTTATTGTGGGTGGCATCAATGTGTGGAAATCGATGAACGGCGGTGTTGATTGGACTCCTTCAAGCATTTGGTATTGGGGATCAGGATATGGCTATACTCATGCTGATATTCATTTCCTTGGATTTTATGGGAATCGTCTGTACTGTGGCAGCGATGGCGGGGTATTTTATTCCGATGATTATGGCATGACCTGGAATGATATAAGCGGAGGACTTGGCATTACTCAGTTCTACAGGCTTGCAGGAGCGGACAATTATCCCGATCTTCTCCTTGGAGGAGCACAGGATAATGGAAGCAATATTTATCTGAACGGATCGTGGACGCATGTATTTGGCGGAGACGGACAGGAAGGAGTTGTTGATTTTACAAATTCAAACACGCTTTACGTTTCATGCCAGAATGGTTATATCATAAAATCAACTGATGGAGGCAGCAATTTTGCAGATGTTTCTGCTGATTCAACAGGAACGTGGACAACACCATATTTGATTCATCCTTCCGATCATAATCTTCTTTTTGCTGGTTATGCAGATATATACAAATCCACCGACGGAGCATCCACATGGAACAAAATTTCCGATAACCTTACAAATGGAAATTCTGTCGAACAACTTGCCGTAACACCTTCAAACCCTGATTATATTTATGCTTCCGAGAGCAATAATCTATATAAGACAAACGACGGAGGAGCAACATGGTCTAGTTCAGCTATCAGCTCCTTACTTTATATTACAGGGATTACAGTAGACGAAACCAATCCTCAAAAAATATGGGTCAGCGCCACTTCTTATTATTCGGATAAGGTTTATTATTCTAAAAACGGAGGACTTACATTTACAGATGTTACAGGAAACCTGACAAACCTTGGATTTAATTGTATTATTCACCAGAAAGGTACGCACAATGGACTATATCTCGGTACAGATAATGGAGTTTTTTATACGGACAGCATCCTTGGCAACTGGATTCCCTTTAACACAGGAATGCCAAATGTAATTATAAAAGATTTTGAAATTAATTATCCTTCAGGAAAAATAAGAGCTGCAACTTATGGAAGGGGGATATGGGAATCTAATATGTACAGCAATCCACAAGGCATTGCTGAGGAAAATTCCGATGATGTATTTGAATTATTTCCAAATCCGACTAATGGAAAAATAGAGATTAAAATAAATTCTTTTATGTTAAAAACCCCAAAAATATACGTGTACAATATCGTTGGAAAATTAATAAAAACGTATGATATAGACGCAAATTCTAAAACCGCAACAATTGATCTTTCGGGATTTGTAGTTGGATCATATTTCATCAAACTTCAGGATAGAGACATTTCTATAATTAAGCGTGTGTCGCTGATAAATTAATGAAACCAAGAAAATATTCAACATATAAAATGAAAAACATATCAATAGACATTAGTAAAACACTTGGCTTTATAGCACACGATGAAATATATTCATTGCAACCGGAGATAAATAAGCATCATCGCGCATTGCTTGAAAAAACCGGTAAGGGTAATGATTTTCTCGGTTGGGTGGATTTGCCTTCTTCCATCAGTGAAGAGCTTCTGAACAAGATTGAAGCAGATGCGAAACGAATAAATGAAATTGCCGAAATATTTGTTGTTATTGGCATAGGCGGTTCTTATCTTGGGGCAAGAGCGGTTATTGATGCACTTTCAAATCAGTTCGCGGGATTACAAAACGATCGGAAACATCCCTATATCATTTATGCAGGTAATAATATAAGCGAAGATTATCACGCGGAATTACTCGAATTGCTTGATAAAAAAGATTATGCTGTTGCTGTTATTTCAAAATCAGGTACCACCACTGAACCGGCTATTGCATTCCGTCTGATCAAAAATCATCTTGAAAAGAAATACGGAAAAGTAAATGCAAAAGAACGCATTATTGCTATAACAGATAAAGCAAAAGGCGCGTTGAAAAAACTTGCTGCCAACGAAGGTTATCCCACATACAATATTCCTGATGACGTTGGGGGCAGGTATTCTGTGCTTACTCCTGTTGGCCTTGTACCCATTGCCGTTGCGGGAATTGACATAAAAAAAATAGTTGCAGCAGCAGTTGCAGCAGAAAAAGATATTTGCGCATCCGGCGATCTTGATAAAAATCCTGCTGCACTATACGCGGCAACACGCAGCGCTCTTTACGGTAAAGGAAAACAAATAGAAATTCTTGCCAATTTTCAGCCATACCTGCAATATTTCACCGAATGGTGGAAGCAGCTTTACGGCGAAAGCGAAGGGAAAGAAAATAAAGGTATTTTTCCGGCAGGCGTAAACTTCACCACCGACCTGCATTCCATGGGGCAATACATACAGGAAGGGTTACGCAATATTTTTGAAACGGTGATTTCAGTCGGACAGCCGAAAAAGAAACTTCTCATCCCATCAGATAAAGAAAACCTTGACGGCTTGAATTTCCTTGCAGGAAAAGGCATACAGGAAGTTAATAAAATGGCTGAACTTGGAACTATGCTTGCCCATGTTGACGGAAATGTACCGAATATCAGGATTTCCATTCCTCAATTAAACGAAGAAAGCATAGGCGAACTTATTTATTTCTTTGAATTTGCCTGCGGACTCAGCGGATATTTGCTCGGCGTAAATCCTTTTGATCAGCCTGGAGTGGAAGCGTATAAAAATAATATGTTTGCTTTGCTTGATAAACCAGGGTTTGAAGAACAATCGAAAATTATTAAAGCGCGATTGAAGTAAGGACGCCTCTAAAAACCTCATCGTCATTGCGAATCCGACAAAGAAGGATGAAGCAACTAAGCGAAGCGACTCATGAACACCTTAAATAGAATAAAATAATATGTGAATAATCTTAAAAAAATTACCGAACTGTTGTCATACAATTTTAACTATATTTGAATCTTTATTGCGATACAACCCCAATGACAAATAAAGAAACGGCATATAAAAAAATATCCGAGCTTATCGTACGCTTTGACGAGCAAATTCAATCGTATAAAAAAACGGAGTATAACGAAACGCAAACCCGACGCGATTTTATTGATCCTTTTTTTAAAGCATTAGGCTGGGATATTGACAATGAACAAGGATTTGCCGAATCGTACAGAGAGGTAATTCACGAGGATAAAATAAAAGTGGGCAGAGCAACTAAATCTCCCGATTATTCTTTCCGCATAAGTGATGCTAAGCGGCTGTTTTTTGTTGAAGCAAAAAAACCGAGTGTTGCAATTAAAGAAGAAATACAATCCGCTTTTCAGGTGCGCAGGTACGGATGGAGCGCTAAACTTTCTGTTTCCATCGTCACCGACTTTGAAGAATTTTCGATTTATGATTGCACAAAAAAGCCAAACCCAACCGACAAAGCAGGGATTGCCCGCATAGAATATATTACTTATAAGGATTATCTGAAAAAGTTTGATTTTTTATGGGAAACATTTTCTAAAGAACAGGTATTAAAAGGCGGATTAGACAAATATGCGCAAAGCAACATCCAAAAAAGAGGAACCGAAACTGTTGACAAAGATTTTCTTCAATCGCTTGACAATTGGCGTACATACCTTGCCACAAGCATAAGCTGGAACAATAAAGAATTAGACGAGGACGAACTTAATTTTGTGGTTCAGCAAACAATTGACCGTATCATATTTTTGCGTATAGCAGAAGCGAGAGGTGTTGAGTTATTCAGCAATTTACAAAATGCAATAAAGACAGGCGACTACTATAAAAATCTTTTCAGCATTTTCAGAGAGGCTGACGACAAATACAATTCAGGACTTTTTGATTTTAAAAAAGACAGCATCAGCAAAAACCTGAAAATTGACAATAAAGTCATTAAAAATATTATCAACGATTTGTATCATCCGAGCCCTTATGCCTTTGATGTAATGCCTGTTGAAATTCTCGGAACAGCTTATGAGCAATTTCT
>JBBAAT010000034.1:0-14151 GCA_041658145.1 Bacteroidales bacterium
GAATACTTCCGTATGGACTGTCCCTTCAGGTGGTGGAACATGGCAGGCAACAGGAGGAAATCTTGTTCAGAAAGACACCACTGTCAGCAACTCCAATATCTACGCAGCTTTGAACCAGAATTTATCCAACAGGTATATTTATCATTTCAATGCGAAAATTGAAAATGCTGTGTACGGTACTAATCAGAGAAGATTCGGCATTCATTTTTTCAGTGATACTGCAAGCCAGACAAATCGCGGTAATTCTTACTTTATATACTTCCGGCAGGAGACAAACAAACTTGAATTTTACAAAGTCGTTAACAATACTTTCACACAAACAAAAGTAGTTGATAACGTAATTACAATACCCGGGCAATGGTATGATTTTAAAGTATTCTATGACAGAACCACAGGTAAAATCGATGTTTACAGAGATAATATTTTCCTGGGTTCCTGGACGGATACATCCCCGTTGACAACGGCAGGAAATTATATTTCGTTCAGAACAGGTAACTGTAAAGCCACAATAGATGATATTAAGGTTTATCGTTCACGCAATCCTTCTGCAATTGTCAGTGTTGGGCCGGCAGCAACAAACGATATGCGGTATCAGAATCCTGATCCTGCAACAGATGCCGGAAGAATTTATTCAATCGTCAATGACTCCGTCGGGAATTTATCGGCTATCGACACCGAAAATATTGGTATCGACTGGACACCTCCTGCTGCTGTCGCATCAGTAAATGACGGGCTTTCGGCTGACATTGACACAACAAATATTGTAAGTTCTATATCAGCAAACTGGAACAATTCGGTTGATCCGAATTCCGGGATATCGTACTATTTTTATTGTTTTGGAACTTCACCCGGCGCCGCTGACCTGATCGGATGGACAAACAATGGAACCGACACATCAGTTACCATGTCAGGTTTTACATTACTGAACGGGCAAATATATTATTGCAGTGTATATGCGAAAAATGGTGCCGGTTTAATTTCTGATACTATTGTATCTGATGGTGTTACAATTATTTATCCCCCTGTTGCCGGTTTCTATTCCTTGGATACTGCCATTTGTGCCGGTGATACTGTGAACTTCACAAATACCAGCAGCAACGCAATAACATATTATTGGAACTTCCCTGGTGGTAATCCTTCTGTTAGCACTGATATGAATCCGCAAATTATATACGATTCCGCAGGGATTTACAATGTTGAGCTTCTTGCCAGTGGTATCGGAGGGTCGGACACATTGCTGCAAACTTCTTACATTAATGTGTACCCAAGCGCTCATGCCAATTTCAGCGTATATGATACTCTTGTTTACCTCCCGACAGCAATTGTTATATTCCTTAACACTTCGACAGATGCTGCCTCTTATTTCTGGGATTTCGGCGACGGCAACACATCCACTGATCTGAACCCGTGGCATTCTTACGATACAACCGGCGTTTACACTGTTACACTAATTGCATACAACAGCCAGTGTGGCAATGATACTCTTATTCATACAAATCTCATTTACGTTATTACGAGTGTAGGCATTAACGAACACCCTATAATTAATGGTATTTCAGTATTCCCAAATCCCACTTCTGGAAATATATTGATTACATTTAATTTACAGGAAGATGAGGCCGTAGAAATTTCATTAGTTGACAAAACAGGGAAACAGTTGATCGTTTTGCCAAAAAAGAAAATGTTACAGGGGAGTAATAAAATTAAAATTGACACTGAAAAATTCAAACTTTCTTCAGGTTCTTACCTGCTTAGGATAACAAGCAATAATAAAAGTTATTGTTCGGAGATTATTATACTTTGAGGCACATTTTGGCTACCGTCAAGTCATATTTTGTAACTGTTCGGGTTGAAGGTTTATGGTCAGAGCAACCAGTTTAGTCAATGGTCATGGTCTATAGAATTAAAAACCCAATAACTACAAACAAAAAACCAAACCAACTGCCCTGACCAAAAACTAATGACCATTTAAAGTATACCTTCCCAAAATCTTTTCCACTATCGGTAAATAATATCTCCAGAAAAAAAGTGTGCGGTCGTTCTTATTGCTTTCATTCAGCATAAAAAGTTTAAAATATTCTATGCCGTTAAACTTCACGAAAGTGTTGTTAATATGCGAATCAGTATAGTCGCCACAAAAATAATAGAAAGGTGAATCTTTTATATTCTCAAATGCTGCCGGAAAAATTTTCGGTATTTCATGATGGTTCAGTATGGAATCACCTTTAACATTAGGAAATATTTCATAATAAGAAATCATTTTGTTGTTTGTATCGGCGCTCAATGTAATATCGAACCAATAGGGATAATTGATCTCATCAGGAATTCCGAATTTTTCCACACCGTATTCAAAACTTTTTACAGAAGGAACTTCTTTTTTAAGGTGCGTTTCATTTTCAAGTATAGCAATGGTTTCGTCATCATTCACAAAAATAATCCCTGATTTTTTAAATGGCCATTTTCCGTTATGCTGTTCTTTATACAAGCGGATCACCCAGTAAGGCAATTCAGGATTCTTAATGGTGTCGAGCATTTCAAAATATCGTCCTGTCCAACCTGTCCATTTCAGACCGAATAATTTCTCTGTTTTTTCTCTAACTTCACTGCAAGTGGGAGCAGCAAAAAAATTAAATTCCGCTATGATAAGCTTTTTCTTCTCTTTCATCTTTTTCAAAAAAAGATAATCGTTTTCATCCAGTCCGCCATAAAGCTTTTCGGAATATTTGACCCGGTTTTTTTGCCTGTACCACTCATTATAATACACTCCATACGTATCTGCAAAATAAGCCATCTGATAAAGATTGCTCAGGCTATCGAGTTGCTTATCCGTGTATTTCGCAAGATCTCTGATATAATACTTATGATTTTCGAGTGGAAAGAAACCGAAATAATCATCAGCAATGGAATAAAACCCTCCGTCAGGTTTCACGTATCTTTTATGTGTCAGTACCCAGTTGAACGCATTGTGTTCAAGCCCATCTCTGGAAAGCACTGACTTATCCATAATAAAAATATTCAGGTGTTTACGCGGTGTAAGTTTCCATGACAACCATAACAAAAAAGGAAGCAGGATAAATACAAGAAGGACAATATTAATAATGAGTCTTTTTATTTTCATTAAGCAATTATACTTTGTGCTGGATAAATTATTACATTTCTAATTTTGGTAATCGGTGAAAATAAGTAATTGGTAAAATCGGTATTCAGTAAAATTGGTAATCGGTATTCGGAGATCAATGTTGAGTGATCGTTTGTTGCAAACTTTTTACGTATTCCATTTCACTTACCAATTACTGATTACCGACTTACTGATAACTGATTACCGGTCACTGATTACCTGTTTGAAAAAATGTACGAATTTATACCATTTGCAGTATATCAAACTGCTTCACCAATAAGAGTAGCCGTGGTACAGCGTGTAATTTTAACATTAACATAATCACCTGCTTTATAATCCTGCTTTGCAAAAACAACCACTTTGTTCTGGCTATTTCTTCCATAAAGATGATCTATGGATCTTTTAGAAACGCCTTCTGCCAATACCTCGAAAATTTTTCCAATATCCTGATGGTTGCTTTTCAGCGAAAGTTTTTGCTGCATATTGATGATCCCTTTTAATCGCTTTGATTTTACTTCTTCAGGCACATCGTCTTTATATTTTTTTGCTGCAAGCGTATCGGGTCTTTCAGAATATTTAAACATATATGCAAAATCAAATCCTGCCCATTCCATAAGGGAGAGCGTTTCTTTGTGATCTTCATCTGTTTCGGAACAGAACCCGCTGATAATATCTGTTGAAATTGCACATCCGGGGATATATTTCCTTATCGCATCTATCCTGTCCATATACCATTCCCGTGTATATTTCCTGTTCATTAGTTGCAGTATCCGTGAGCTACCCGATTGTAAAGGCAAATGTATTGAACGGCAAATATTCGGGTGTCTTGCAATGATCTGAAGTAAGCGGGTTAACATATCTTTTGGGTGTGATGTGGCAAACCTTACTCTTAACAATGGACTGATAAGCGCTACTTTTTCTATCAGGCACGGGAAATCCAAATCATCATTATTCCATTTATAAGAATTTACATTTTGACCCAGAAGAGTAATTTCCCTGTATCCGCTTTCAAATAATTCTTTTGCTTCGCTGATTATTGTTTTCGGATCACGGCTACGTTCTTTGCCCCTGACATAAGGTACAACACAATAAGAACAATAATTCCCGCATCCTCTCATAATAGAAATGAATGCAGAAACACCATTACTTCCAAGTTTTACCGGAGAAATATCTGCATAAGTTTCAT
This sequence comes from Bacteroidales bacterium, assembly GCA_041658145.1. Lineage (GTDB taxonomy): Bacteria > Bacteroidota > Bacteroidia > Bacteroidales > CG2-30-32-10 > JBBAAT01. The sequence goes on from JBBAAT010000034.1 coordinate 4,305, forward strand.
CGGAAGATAAAATTACATTGATTGCTTTCTGACCATCATACGCAACAGTTATAAGCTTCGGAAGGTCGCGGTAGGCATCAGGACCAACAACAAGATCGACAGATTTTTCTTCTTCCAACAGCTGTTCTTTTAAGCGTTCTGCCATACAACCAAGAACACCAATCAATATATGCGGTTTTTTTTTCTTCAGAGACTTTAATTCACGCAATCTTTTTCTTACGCGTTGTTCGGCATTATCGCGTATTGAACAGGTATTCACAAAAATTACAGAGGCATCCTTTGGGTCAGGTGTAGAAAAGAAACCGGCTTCTTTCATTACAGATGCCACGATCTCACTGTCAGAAAAATTCATCTGGCAGCCATATGTTTCAATATAAAAACTCTTTTCTACCACAAACAAAAAAAATATGTAACTATTCACCTATTTGTATATAGTAGGCAGCGGCAGGAAGCAGTGGCAGTCCTGCCTACTGCTACTGCCTCCTGCATACTACCTGTGCCAACTTGTATGCAAGTTGATACACTTTCAAATCTTTGTATCCCCGCCTGCGTGACGCAGTCAGGCAGGCTTGTTCCATATTCTATTTTTGACTGCCTCCTGCCGCTGCCTCCTGCCTACTACCTGAACAGTAAAAAAATTATCGTTAAAAATATAATATAAAAGCCTCTCAATTCCCTGCAAAATTAAGTAAAAAGAAAACAAAGCTACATTATTTTTTTATTGCACAAATAAAAAATATTGGAATTGATTAAAGTATTTCATTTTCTTTGCAGTAATTTTTTAAATTTATTTTCTAATATTTTTCAGATGATTAAAAACCTTGTCATAGTTGAATCACCCGCAAAAGCAAAAACAATCGAAGGTTTCCTCGGAAAGGATTTTGTAGTAAAATCGAGCATGGGGCATGTAAGAGACCTTGCTAAGAATAAAACAAAAGATGATGCCCTCGGACTGGGAGTTGAAATAAAAAATGGATTTAAACCTATTTATGAGCTGCTGGACGATAAAAAAACTATCATCTCCGAACTGAAAAAGATTTCTAAAGATGCTGAGATCGTTTGGCTGGCGACTGATGAAGATCGCGAAGGAGAAGCTATCTCATGGCATCTTTCAGAAGCCCTTAAACTCGACGAGAAAAAAATAAGAAGGATCGCTTTCCATGAAATCACAAAATCCGCCATAACAGAAGCAATTAATAACCCAAGGAAAATTAATATTGATTTGGTGAATGCCCAGCAGGCACGCAGAGTTTTGGACCGCCTTGTCGGATTTGAATTATCCCCGCTGCTCTGGAAAAAAGTAAAACCGGCGCTTTCTGCCGGACGTGTACAGTCTGTTGCCGTTCGCCTGATCGTTGAAAGAGAAGATGAGATCAAAGCATTTCAGACGACATCAACATATAAGATCTCAGCAAATTTTGATATTGAAAAAAATGGCCCTGCTGCAATTCTTGAAGCTGAATTACCCAATAAATTCAGCACGAAAAAAGAAGCTTTCGGGTTTCTGAACAAATGTATCGGCGCTGATTTTAAGATCGCATCTATTGAAACCAAACCTTCTAAAAAATCTCCTTCCCCGCCTTTCACCACATCCACCTTACAGCAGGAAGCAAGCCGTAAACTTGGATTCTCTGTATCAAAAACAATGGTGGTTGCCCAGCAACTATATGAATCGGGGAAGATCACATATATGAGAACTGATTCGTTAAACCTTTCGAATCTGGCGCTGAATATGGCTAAGAAAGAAATCATAGCCTTATTCGGAAGCGAATATGTGAAGACCAGGCAATTTGTAACAAAAACAAAAGGAGCGCAGGAAGCACATGAGGCCATTCGCCCCACCTACCTGAACATGCAAAATATTGACGGTGATAACTCGCAAAAACGCCTGTACGACCTTATCTGGAAACGTACCCTGGCTTCACAGATGAGTGATGCCGAGATAGAAAAAACCAATGTGGCCGTTGATATTTCTGCTACTTCCGAAAAATTCGTCGCCAAAGGAGAAGTAATAAAATTCGATGGATTTCTTAAAGTATATATGGAATCTTCCGATGACGATGATGATAATGCACAGAAAGGTATTCTTCCTCCGCTTAAGGTTGGGGAACTCCTTACTTTAAAAGACATTCTTGCCCTCGAAAGATTTTCACAACATCCGCCAAGATACACAGAAGCAAGCCTTGTAAAAAAACTTGAAGAACTTGGTATTGGCCGCCCTTCTACGTATGCACCTACTATCAGCACCATTCAGAAACGCGGGTATGTGGTAATTGAAGACAGACCAGGTAATTCAAGAAATTTTACTTCGATAACACTTATTGATGAAAAAATTACAGAACAGGAAAAATCTGAAGTCGTTGGTTATGAAAAATCAAAACTTTTCCCCACAGATATTGGCACTGTTGTTAATAAATTCCTTGTACAGTATTTTTTGAATATTATTGATTACAATTTTACCGCAAATATTGAAAAAGAATTCGATGAAATTGCACAAGGGCAAAAAATATGGAATCAGGTAATCAGTGAATTTTATTTCCCTTTCCACAAACAAATTGAGGAAACATTTCTGAAATCAGAAAAAGTAAGCGGAGAAAAATTACTCGGAAAAGACCCTGCTACAGGTAAAAATGTTTTCGTTAAAATAGGTAGATATGGACCTATCGCACAAATCGGAGATACTGAAAGTGAAGAAAAACCTAGATTCGCAGGACTTCTTAAAGGACAGAGTATCGAAACCATTACACTGGATGACGCTCTGGAGCTATTCAAACTACCTAAATCTATCGGAAGCTTTGAAGATGCTGAACTCGTTGTTTCTGTCAGCCGTTTTGGGCCATATATAAAACATAAAAATGAATTTTATTCTATAGGAAAAGAAAACGACCTTACTACTATTACAGAAAGCGAAGCGATTAAGATTATTTTGGAAAAGCGAAATAAGGAAAGCAACAGGCTTATCAGAGAATTTCCGGAAAATAGCGAAGTGAAAGTGCTCAAAGGCAGATGGGGCGCGTATTTTTCAATTGGGAAAAGCAATTTTAAAATCCCGAAAGGTATGGATCCGCAGCAACTTTCACTGGAAGATTGTTTGAAAATCGCCGCCGGACAACAAAATAAAGGCGAACAAAAAAAACAAAAGGGTAAAAGAAAAAAATGAATAGAAAAAAAAAGATATTTATAGATGTTATACTGCAAACGGTTAAAAATTTACCTTTTGTTGAAATAAATTGTTAAATTGTTATATTGCTAAATTGTTGTGAATAAATCATTATATATCAAAGATATTTATTGATATTAAAAGATATTAAGATATTTATTGATCCCGAAACTTCGGGATTGACGAATGACAACTAATGACAGCGAAGCGAATAACAATTAAACAATTAAACAATTAAACAATTAAGCCATTTAGAGTATAAGAAATTTATAGATATTGAGAAATAATGACCATTGACCATTAAACCCATGGATATTTCTGTATATTTTGAACCGGTAGAAATAAAAGACACCAATACTTACAGTGAATTCAGGCCTGGCAAGCTTGGTGATATTGTCCGCTTATATGCTGACAAAGGTAATTTCCCATCTCTGGAAGAAATTGACATAGCGATAATAGGTGTTAAGGAAGACAGAAACTCTTTAAACAATCAGGGAACATCCATGTCTCCCGATCAGGTAAGAAACTACCTTTACAAATTATTTCAGGGAAATTGCAAAATCCGCATAGCTGACCTGGGCAACATCAATAGTGGATTCGAAATCGGAGACACTTATTTTGCCGTAAAATCGGTTGTTTCCGAATTACTCAAAGCCCATATTATTCCGGTTATCTTAGGTGGTTCACAGGATATCACTTATGCGAATTATCTCGCTTACGAAAGTCTTGGTCAGATTATCAATATCGTTGCTGTTGATTCATGTTTCGACTTAGGCGCAGCAGAACAGGATATCACCTCGAAAGCTTTTCTGAGTAAGATCATTATGCATCAACCAAACTTCCTGTTTAATTTTACTAACATCGGTTATCAGACATATTTTGTTGATCAGGATGCCGTTGAGCTAATGAGCAAACTTTTCTTTGACGCATACCGTCTTGGTTATGTGAGAGCCAACCTCGAAGAAGTTGAACCCATTGTAAGAAATGCCGACCTGTTGTCGTTTGATATTTCGTCTGTCAGGCAGTCTGATGCTCCCGGCAACGCGAATGCTTCGCCAAATGGGTTCTATGGAGAAGAAGCATGTCAGATTGTTAGATACGCAGGCCTCAGCGACAAACTTACTTCCATAGGATTTTATGAGATGAATCCTACTTATGATAGTGGCGGACAAACCGCACACCTTACAGCACAAATGATATGGCATTTTATCGACGGTTTTTGCAACCGCAAACACGACTTTCCATTAAAAGAGAAAAAAGCATATTTGAAATACAGGGTTTCAATCAAAGATCATAAATACGAGATCGTTTTTTATAAAAGTAAAAAAAGCGGTCGCTGGTGGATGGAGGTTCCTTGTCCTACCGACCTTAAAAGTAAGTATGAAAGACATTACCTTGTGCCTTGTTCCTATAAAGATTATCAGACTGCCCTGAAGGAAGAAATGCCTGATCGATGGTGGCGGGTATATCAAAAACTGATGTAATTTTTGTGCATTTTTACATTTATTTTTATTATCCGGGTTTATTTTAATGAGATTTTATTATTTTTGTTTCTTATAATGGCAATCATTCAAAATACTGCTGGCATATAGAAAAGTGTAAATATTTATATTTTTGCCGTAACCTTTGTTAAAAAAGCAAGTATAAATAGTTCGAAAACATATTGAAAAAGAGGTAAATATAGAAAATTTAAAAAAAATATTAATCAACAATTTGTTAATTAAGAAATACTTTTGTTATTTTACCATTTCTTTTATTTATTTATAAGCAGTATATGAAAATATTCGAAATATGAAAAAAATCTTTATTTTCTTGTTTTTCTTTTTTGTTACTCTGGTAGCATTTTCACAACAAGAAGTTCAGATTAGCCATAATATGTTTAACCACATGGATGTTAATCCGGGTTATGCAGGAATGAATGACGCTATTTGTGCAACACTTATTGCGCACCAGCAATGGGTTGGTTTTAAAGATCCAGATGGTAACAAAGTCGCACCGCAAACATATTTGCTATCTCTTGACGGAGCCGTTAATCCTTTACATGGAGGTCTTGGAATGACTATCATGCAGGATCAGCTTGGCTTTGAAAAGAATCTGGGCATAAAACTTTCATATGCATACAAAACGGTTGCGGGTCCTGGAAATATAGGTATAGGAGCTCAGATAGGCTTTCTGAACAAAAAGATAGATTTTACAAAATTCAAATATATTGATGTAAACGATCCTTTGCTTGTAAGTGGAGGCAAAGATGAAGGCAATATGGCAACAGATTTCGCTTTTGGTACATTTTATAACATCCCGAATAAATTATATTGCGGCATTTCTGCCTCACAACTTTCACAAGCTGAAATTCCTTATAACGGTACGTTGGCCAAACCAACTCTTGCCCGTCATTATTACGTTGAAGCAGGTTATTATTATCCTATACCGGGCAACCCTTCACTCGAAATCGATCCTTCAATCCTCATAAAATCAGACTTTGCTTCTACGCAATTCGATGTAAATGCTCTGTTAAAATACAATAACCAGTTCTGGGGGGGGCTCAGTTACAGAACAGTAGACGCAATAGTAGTCTTACTCGGCATGAACTGGAAAAGTTTTCATTTTGGCTATTCTTATGACATCACCACATCTGCTCTTGGCGCAAAAGGACGTAGCAGTGGAAGTCACGAAATAATGATAGGATATTGCTTCAAGATCATTCGGGAGTTTAAACCGGAGAGTTACAAAAACCCTAGATTTCTATAATCCGGAGTCTGTAACCAATGAGAATAATCAACGTAAAAAGAATTTAAAAAATAAGGTATAACAATAATAAAGTATACTGTTCATACGTTAAAGAAATAAAACAGGGAGTTGCTATGAAAAAATTACTTTTGTTCTCATCAGTGATCCTTCTGCTTGCAAGTTGCAACAGATCAGGGAGAGGATATTTGATTGGAGTTCAGGATAGAGAAGAGTGGTATCAGCCAGACCCATATGGTATGTTGTTTATTCCACAGGGTAGCTATAACATGGGAAATAGCGATCAGGATGTTCCATATGCCCAGATATCCGGGTCTAAAACTGTAACTGTTCAGGCATTCTTTATGGATGAAACTGAAATTACAAACAACGAGTATAGACAATTTGTATATTGGGTCAGAGACTCAATTGCGCATCGTAAACTGGGTGAGCAACTCGAAGAACACCTGATAACAGAAAACGAGAAGACAGGGGAAACTTATGATCCTCCTTATATCAATTGGGATGCAGAAATCGCATGGGATGACCCCCGTGATGAAGAACAAAGAGACATTCTTGCCACTATGTACCTGCCTGAGCATGAAAAGTTTTATAGAAGAAAAGAAATTGATACCCGCTTTCTCAACTTTGATTACTATTATATCGATTACAGATCAGCCGCAGCTAAAGATTTTACCCCGGGCAGCGGTAATATTGAAGCCGGCGCACTGAACAACAACCGTCCTCAAGGTTTAAAAGACAGGTCTGTTTATATTAGGAAAGGTACTGTAAATATTTATCCTGATACTTTAGCATGGGTGCACGACTTTACTTATTCTTTCAATGAACCTATGACACAAATGTATTTCTGGCATCCGGCTTATGACAATTATCCTGTAGTTGGCGTCAGTTGGGTACAAGCCAGAGCATTCTGTATCTGGAGATCTCAATTGCTTAACAGTTGGTTACAAGGACATGATGAAACTTTCGTAAACGATTTTCGCCTGCCTACAGAATCAGAATGGGAATGGGCTGCACGTGGCGGACTCGCTCTTAGCCCATTTCCTTGGGGCGGTCCTTATATAAGAAACAGCAACGGTTGTTTCCTTGGCAACTATAAACCATTGCGTGGTAATTACATTGACGACGGCGGTTGCCAGACACTTATCGTAGCACACTATGCCCCTAACGACTATGGATTATATGATATGGCAGGAAATGTGTCGGAATGGACCAGCAATGCTTTCGATGAGTCAGCATACAATTTTGCTCATGATCTGAACATGAATTATTCTTATGAAGCAAAAGAAACCGATCCTCCGGTACTAAAGAGAAAGGTGATCAGGGGCGGTTCATGGAAAGACATTGGCTATTTCTTACAGGTTGGATCACGTTCTTACGAATATCAGGATAGCGCTAAAAGTTATATTGGCTTCAGATGTGTAGAGACATACCTTGGTCGTGACAAGAATGACGGGCCGAATGCCTCTAATGTTTATAATTAATCAGTTAATAATTAACTTAAATACAAACTGACTAAATAATTTAATAAATTATGAAAAATATTGTTAGAAGTAAAAAGTTCAGAAATTTCATGTCCAAACTCTATGGATGGGGAGCATCTGTTGTTATCATGGGAGCATTATTCAAAATTCAGCATTACCCTGGTGCAGGTATTATGCTTTGTATTGGGTTGGGTACAGAGGCTTTAATATTCTTTTTCTCTGCATTCGAACCGCCCCATGTTGAACCCGACTGGAGCCTTGTTTACCCGGAGTTAGCAGGCATGTATGGCGATGTTGATGCAGAACAAAAAAAGAGTGTTACAGAAGAACTTGATAAAATGCTTGAAGAAGCAAAAATTGGCCCTGAGTTGATTGCCAGTTTGGGTGTCGGTTTGAGCAAACTTAATGAAACAACAATCAAACTGTCGGATGTTTCTGACACAACTGTTGCAACAAATGAATTTGTTCAGAACATAAAAGGAGCTTCAAAATCTGCAGGCGAACTGACCGAATCTTATAAGAAAACTTCAGATGCGCTTAGTAAAGATATTAATGCTTCCGATGAATATGTGAGCAGTATCAAATCTGCTGCGCAATCTGTCGGTGCTCTTTCAAATACTTATAACCAGACTGCTGAGGTACTTAAATCTGATCTTGGAGTTTCACATGAATATGTGAGCAGCATTAAAGTAGCAACAAAAGCAGCTAACGATCTTTCTGAGCAATATAATAAATCTGTCGAATCTTTGGCAAAATCAGCGCAGGCAATGGATTTTTCAGCAGTTGATGGTAAAGCATGTGGAGAACAAATTCAAAAAATATCTCAGAATCTTAACGCTCTTAATTCTGTTTACGAACTTCAATTAAAAGGCACAAGCGAACAGCTTCAGGCTACCAACAAATTACAGGATACCCTTAACCAGTTTATGGGTAGTCTTGGTGAATCGAACGAAAACACACTAATGTTCAAAAATGAGATAGCTACCCTTACCAAAAACCTTTCAGCTCTTAATAATGTTTACGGCAATATGCTTGCCGCTATGAACGTTAATGTTAACAGATAGTAATTTGTATTTATAGATTTATTTAAATTCATTAAAAACAGAAATAGAATATGGCTGGTTACAAAGAAACCCCGCGTCAGAAGATGATCGGTATGATATACTTAGTGTTGACAGCGCTTCTGGCCCTCAATGTTTCAAAAGATATATTAAACGCATTCGTTATTGTTAACCAAGGGCTAGTAACCAGCCAGGAAAACACATCAGATAAAAATAATTTGATTTATACAAATTTTCAGAAAGCATATATGAATAATCCTAACAAGGTTAAACCTTTTCTTGACAAAGCGTTTAAAGCTCAAAAGTATTCTCAAGAGCTATCAAAATATATTTCTGATCTTAGAACTCAAATCATTGCTTTCACCGAATTTGGCGTAAAAGATAAATCTAAAAATCCTGAAAAATGGGGAATTGCAGATACTATAAAATTATCGGATGTTGAGGCAAAAGATAACTATGACAAACCCATGCAAATTCTGATCGGCCATACAGAAGATGGATCGGCAGGTGAAGGAATGATACTTAAAACCAAATTAGAAACGTTTAAAAAGAATATGTTAGCGCTGCTTGATTCAAAAAAAGACAGAGATGCCGCCGAAAAAAGTTTTCCAATAAATACTGAAGATGCTTATAGCTATACTGAAGAAAAAGTTGAAAATTGGGTAATGCGGAATTTTTATCGTACCGTATTGGCTGCTGATGTAGCTTTGCTAAATAAATTTCTTATTGATGTTAAAACTGTTGAAGGCGATATTATTGCAAAATTATATTCATCAGTTGAGGCAGGTGATTTTAAATTTGATAAAGTAGTTGCTAAAGTAGTTCCTAAATCCAATTATATTCTTCTCGGTAGTGAATATGAAGCCCAGATTTTCGTTGCCGCTTACGACAGTAAAAAAAATCCGGAAATATTAATAGGTAGTGGAATAGATACTGTAACAGGAGAAAAAGTTGGCGCCGATGTTATTACTCTTGATAAATTCGAAGAGGGAATGGGTATTTATAAAGTTCCCGGTTCCGGCATTGGCGAAAAAAAATACAGCGGAGTAATTAATGTTATAACCCCTTATGGTGAAACCAAAGCCTATCCATTCAAAAGTGAATATGTTGTCGGGCAACCTTCAGCAACCGTATCCGCTGATAAAATGAACGTATTCTATATTGGCGTTGAGAACCCCGTTACCATTTCTGTTCCCGGTGTTGCAAATGTGAATGTGCATGCCTCTATGACAGCGGGTACTCTTACACCCAGTGGCGGTGGAAAATATATAGTTACTGTTGCAGCAGGGCCGCCTAATACAACCGTCAATGTTTCTGCAAATATTGGAGGGAGGGTAACTCCTATGGGTAATAGTCTTTTCAGGATAAAAAAGGTACCTAATCCTGTTGCCAAAATT
>JBBAAT010000035.1:0-14043 GCA_041658145.1 Bacteroidales bacterium
CAAAGAGCAAATTATCTTTTACTAATAAATCTTTGGGAATACCTTTAATTGCGTTAATTGTAACATCCGGTTTACCTGAATAATCTGACACAAAAAAAGGAGCATAACCTTCCTCGAAGATAATATCAGCAACGTCTTCTGACTGTATTTTAATCTTAAAATCAGCTACACAAATAATTTTCGAGTTCAAAATAATATACAATTTTAAATTATACTTTGCACGGGGTAAATTTGTACATTCTTTAAAAGCCCCAAACCCCAAGTCCCAAGTTTCAAGAACCAAGACCTACGCTACAAGTCCCCTTTGAATTTGGGGCTTGTCCCGAGTATTCGGGATGGAATTTGGGACTTAAAAAAATGTATGGTTTTATCCCGTTTTATGTATAGACATAAGAGTATTTAACCTTTCAAGAAATTCCGACACATCATTTTTTGCTGTTAATTCATCTACATCAAACTCATTGGTTATAGCTGTTGCAATATCTTCTTCGGTATTTTTTCCGTCAATTTTATCCCAGATAAAACTGCCAACTTCGTTTAGGGTGAATATTTCAGTCATATTCGCAATATCGTTTTTAATTGGAACCAGAACTTTTTCGTTTCCAACATTTCTAATGGCAAATAGTGATTTCCTGTTATATAATTCATTTATATCCATAAATATTTTTTTGTAAATATAAAAAAAAGTCCCCTTAAAGAGGACTTTTTAAATTTTTATTTCTGTTTTCAGAACCCAGCGGGTTCAAAGGTTTATAAAATTTGTTTGAGGTTGTTTTGTTCGACCCCTGCGGGGGTCGCAGATTATCCCGTTATTTCAGCTTTTATAAACCTGTGATGCCTCCGGCATCTTATTTTTCCTTCTATTATTGAACCCAGGGCTTTAGCCCGAAACAAACCTGTCAATCCAATACTTCGCATAAATTTTTTTTTTGTAAATATAAGGGAACCTCTAAAAACTAATTTTCAGTTTTTAGAGATGCCTTTTACTGTAATTTATTTAAACGGATTAAAATTGAAATGATTCGGTTGTATAGATCCATCAGGGTCATGCGGAGGCATAGGAGATGACACCTCATCGTCATTGAGTTTTTAGAGATGCCCACTAATCAGACAAATACCCTTGTATTTTTAAATACATACTATAAAATATACCTTGTATTTTTAAATTTATTAATACATTTGCATAAAAAAAGATAATTATTTAGGTATAGGGAAATAGAGGTATTAGGTATAAGGTATAAAGGGTATAAAGTCCATGGGTTGGGCAACTGGTTTGGTAAAAAGTCAAAAGTATATGGGGGGAAAACCCAATAACCAAAGACCATCAACCAAACCAGCCGCTCAACCTTTCAACCTAAAACCAGATTTCTTTCAGTATAACCTATACCTTTATAACCTATACCCTTATACCCTTTACCTGAAACCCAGATGTAATAATTTACCCCGTGCAAAGTATATAATGTATAAAAAAAATTTATATGAAAAAGACCGAATTATCAATAATCATACAAAAAGATGAAAAAGGTTTGTATGTTGGGCAAATTGAAGAATTTCCGGAAGCCATTTCACAGGGAAGCACAATAGCTGAACTAAAATATAACCTTATTGATGCCCTGAAACTATTACTTGAAACACAAAAGATAATGCTCTCAAAAACGTATAATAAGCAAAAATTTATAAAACGAAAATTGCAATTTGCATGAAATTAAATGAGTTTGTAAAGCATTTGAAAAAGAACGATTGTAAATTATTACGCGAAGGAAGCAATCATTCTGTTTGGGTAAACACTAATAATAGTAAGCGATCTACAGTTCCAAGGCACAAAGAATTATCAAATTTACTATGCAAGATTATTTGTAAACAATTAGAAATACCTCATACTACGAAATAATAATCTGATTCAGCATCCACCTGTTTTAAAAAAGCCCCAAGAATCAAATTCCAAATTCCAAATTCCAAGTTCCAAATTCCAAGTTCCAATTTCCAAATTCCAAATTCCAAATTCTAAGTTCTTCCCTTCCCCCTTGGCGAAAGGGGTTAGCCTGCCTGCCGGCGAGGCAGGGGGGATTGGTTTTCAAACTGCTATCTATTCAATCCCCCCGACCCCCTTTTCAAAGGGGGATATTTTCGGCCCCCTTTTCTAAGGGGGAGTTAATAAAAAAAGTCCCCTTAAAGAGGACTTTTTTTTAAACAATTGAACAATTGAACAATTGAACAATTGAACAATTAATTTAGTTATTTAAACGGATTAATGCTGAAATTATCCGGTTGTATAGATTCACCCGGGTCGCCCGGAGGTTCTGACGCCATAAAGACCGAAATTTCGTTATCTAATTTAATCCGTTCTATTTGCGGCTTGGCATAATCGCGTTTTTGTTTTTTATCTATTGTTTTCATAATGAATATAGCTCAACCTATATTAAGGAAAAAAAAGTCCTCAAGATGAGGACTTTTTTTTGAACAATTAAACAAAAGTGTTATTTAAACGGATTAATGCTGAAATTATCCGGTTGTATTGATCCAGTCGGGTCCCCCGGAGGATTAGGCTCTGACGCCATAAAGACCGAAATTTCGTTATCTAATTTAATCCGTTCTATTTGCGGCTTGGCATAATTGCGTTTTTGTTTTTTATTTATTGTTTTCATAAGATTAGTTTTTTAGGATTTTAATATTACTTGCTGATCATTACTTTATGAGTAGTTATTTGAGTACCTGTCTGAACTTTTACAATATAGATACCCGCTACATTAAGCTGCAATTTGTTTAATCCTTGTGCAGATTGCTGATTCATGATCAGGTTGCCAAGCATGTCGTAAACTTCGATTATAGCAGTTTTTGGAGTGTTAACATAGATGATGTTATTAGCTGCGTAAACAGAAGCAGAACTTTCAGAAATAGTTGTGATGGAAACAGCCATACTACCGAAATGTAATTTAAAGCGGTTAGCATCGTCAACAACTGCTGAAGAGAAATTGTAGATAGCCGATTGGCGAAGGTCCTGAATAACGTTTAGCTGCACATCTTCCAGGTAAGCAGGGATGTTTGAATCAAAGTCAGCCATGTTGGTGGCATTCAGAGTAAATGAGCCTGCAACATTCGTTTTAAAACCTAAATCAACTATGCGTTCGTCATTGGCAGCAAGTTCAGGAAGACCGTTAATAATAACAATTGTATTATCAGAAGTGAGTGTGTAAATCTGAGGATAATCGTTATCGGTGCTGAACATTTTTTCCGAATCATAATTATCGAAAATATCAGCAGCTCCCTGGTAGAAACCAACGACAGCTTCATCATTTAAAGTACCGTCAGAAACTTCCATTCTGCAAACATTGCTTTCGCTTGTTTCTTTATAGAATGGCACTGTGCTGTGTACTCTTGCAGGATTGTCCATGATTAATGTACCTGTTGTATATCCCTGAGCAACTTTCACCCAGAATGCCTGCATGGCAGGAATGTATTGTTGTCCGCCAAGAACGCCGGTTCCGGTTAAAAAGTTATAAGTCGGGTAATTGCTACCGCTGCGATACCAGATTGTGGTTTGCATGTTTGTGCGTGTAAGACCTGTTCCTGCAACTCCAAAATCAATAGCAGAAGGATAAGGATTACAAACAAGATTGTAACCTTCATAGCCAACGATTCCCGGAGTTCTAACGATATTGTTTGCTATGCCTATAATACCGGTATTAAGAGCTCCGGCAAAGGCAACAGTTGTAGCAGGTGCAGCAAAGTTTTTATAAGTATAGCCGCGCAGAACAGTATTTAAAGTAGCTCCATCAGTAACAGCTGTATATGTTGTCCCGGCTCCGCCTTCAGTATAATATAGTAAGCGTTTACCTACACCTGAAACAGCTGATAAAGCATTACCAAAGGAACCGGCATTAGCAACAAAACTGGTTACCGGCGAGCCAATATACCACCAACGGTTTCCTGTAAGATATTTTTTAACAGTAATAGTACCTGTATTAGTGATAGTCCCATTGCTGATAAAGCTACCCGTACCATTTACATCTGATTCTATAGTAAATGTACCTGCATTATTGATAAATGTACCGCAAGTTAAAGCTTTTAAAGGATCAATGGTGAGGGTGGCTCCGCTGTTAATAGTAAGTGTATCGCAGCTAATTAAGGAATTTGACATTGTAAGTACTGATGTTCCGCTAACAGTCAATAAATTAGCTGTTGCAGGTAAACCATCACCTGTAACCTGAGCGCCTGCACGATTATAAGTATAATTTGCTCCTGTACCATAAGTGCGTATTCCGGTAACCTGAATATTTCCGTTTGCACTTGAAGCGGTAATTCCTAAAGCATGACCTATACCAATTGTTCCTCCTGAAAGAAGATTAAATGTTCCTGTTGAACCGGTTAAAATACCGGCTCCAAAATTTACGGTTGCTCCGGGATTGATAGTGTAATTGATGGCGCCGGACACTGTCCCGCCTGTTGTATAGGTTTGAGCGCTCGTACCATTAAATACAATTGCACCACTTCCGCTAATAGTACCGCTGGTATGAGAAAAATCACCGGCAACATTTAAGGTTCCGGAACTCATATTTAACGTACCGCTGCTTAACGAAAAGATACCTGCAACAGTAACCGGGCTACCCATAGCAAATGTAGCAACACCGTTTATTGTTAAATTGCCATAAGTGGCTGCAGCAACAGTGCTTGCAGCTCCCTGGCTATATATAACAGTGCTGCCTGAATTTAAAGCGCCAAATGTAGGAACCGTTGTATTTTGAATGGTTAATGTATTTGAACCTGATAAAGCAACCGGAATATCTATTGTTCCGGTGAAAGCAAAACCAGAAGGTACTGTAAATGTTATGGCAGCAACCGCAGGATTACCTAAAACTACTTTTGCGTTTGCACCTGTTACTGCCCATGCAGCGGCAATTGTAGCGCTAGCGCCGTTATATATGTTAAATACCTGGTTAGCGGTGGTAAAGTTGGCTGGCGCTGTACCGCTGCCATCGGTGACTGGGCCCCAGCTAGTAGTCAAATTAAGTGCAAGGCCTGATTTATTGTAAAAAGTATTAGTTAAAGTTTGAGCGCCTCCGGCAGTTGTTGTGCCTGATATTGTACCGGCGGGGGAGAAAGTAAAATTACTTGTCGTTAAAGCGCTAAGGTTAATGGTATTGCCAACAGTCGCGCCTGCTGCAACATCGGCAAGAATATATATGTAGCCGGGTGTTCCATTGGTTATTACCTGCGTAAATGACGGGAATAATTTTAAACCGGCTGCACCTGGTGCTGGAAGAGTACTTATAACTGAACCTGTTCCATAGGTGCTGCTTGTTGAGTAGTAAACTTTAAGATTAGTTATGTCTGCAGGAACGTAACTTCCTGCCGTTGTACATGTCATACCGGTAAGAGTGGCGCTGGTACCGGTTACGGTAACGTCAATCTTTGATTTATGTAATATCAGATTACCGGTTCCTACGTTAACACTGGCAGCAATTACCTGCGGAGCATTGTCTGATAAAACAATGTTTCCGGATATAGTCTGCACACCTCCTGCAGTTGTTGTTCCTGTCGTTGCACTGGCGTCGAAAGTAAAATTACCCGGCGCTAATGCGCTAAGGTTAATAGTATTGCCAACAGTAGCGCCCGTTGCAACATCGGCAGTAATATATATGTAGCCATTTCCAATGAGTATTACCTGCGATGTAAATGCCGGGAATGTTTTTAAACCGGCTATATCTGGCGTTGTAAGAGTACTTAACAAAGTAGATGTACCTACGCTAAAGCTGCTGCTTGTTGAATAGTAAGCTTTAAGATTTGTTATATCTGCAGAAGCGTAATTACCTGCCGTTGTACATGTAATACCGGTAAGAGTGGCATTGATTAAGGTAACGGCAAGGGCTGATTTATGCAGTACAACATTTGTGCTTCCTACGCCAACATTGGCAGCAATTACCTGTGTGCCATTGTCGGATAAAACAACGGCTGGATTAGGTTCTCCCACCACAAAGTCGCCATAAGTAGTTACTCCTGTAACACTAGTGGTATAAGGTGATTGTGTATTTGCTCCGAAAGTTGGAGATGTCCATCCTGAAGTATATTTACCAACTCTAAACAAACTTTGATCAGCTGAACCAATAATATCACCCAAATTATAAGTAAATGTCGGAGCATAATTAGTACAAGTAACACCATTATTAGTTAAAGTCCAATACTTGTTAACATCTTTTGCTGTATTTATAGGTGAACCAGTAGTAGCGTGTTGTCCTGAAGTAATTTTAGCAGTGAGATATCCTGCAACGCTGAGACCTGTATAAGCAACACTAACGGGGTTATAGCTTGTGGCTGTTCCCACAGGAAAATTATAGGTACTAGTGGTTATAGCAATTGCTCTTTCCAGGTTGCCTACTACTTTACTTGCCGCAACTCCGGTTGGAGTAGAAGTGGCTAATTCGAGAGTAAGTTTGTTAGTTCCTGTAACAATATTACCCGAAGTTAAAGTGAGGGTGCCATTTACCGTTGTGTTAACACCAAGTGTAACATCCAATAAGGTTTTATTTATTGTAAGGTTGTAAAATGTAGCAGCAGAACCAGTAATGTTTTGAGCGAGAGTAGCGCTGTTAAATGTAACTGTGCCTGTTCCGTAAGTGAATGTTCCGCTATTGCTCCAGTTGCCGCCCACATTAAGATTGGCGCCTGGACCTGTTACAGTTCCTGCTGTGATTGTAAAATTACCGGCAACATCTGCAGCGTTTGAAAAACTCCATGCTCCGCCGATGCCGTTAAAAGTAATATTGTTAAATCCGCTTGTAGTTGTAAGCGTTCCGGCAATGGTTTTTCCTGTTGCTGTAGAATTAAATGTAACCGTACCTGTGCCGTTAGTGAATGTTCCTCCGGCATTGCTCCAGCTGCCACCCACATTAAGATTGGCCGGGGCTGTTACAGTTCCTGTTGTAATTGTAAAATTACCGGCAATATCTGCATCGTTTGAAAAACTCCATGGTCCGGCAGCGTTAAAAGTAATATTGTTAAATTTTCCGGTCGCACCTGTAAGCGTTCCGGCAATGGTTTTTGCTCCTGTTGCAGAAGTAAAAGTAATTGTGCCTGTTCCGCTATTGAATGTTCCGTTATTAAGCCAACTGCCGCCTACATTGTGAGCATAAGGACCTGCATTATAAGTGGTACCCGCAGCAATTGTTACATTCCCGGTAACATTAAAGGCAGCGGCTGTAGTAGCAGAAATTGTTCCTGTCGTGGTGAAGTTACCTGCAATTGTAATTGCTGTAGCCGGCATTGTTTTTACGCCGGAACCACTTAATGTAAGATTATTGTAAGCAAATTTTCCTGGAGTTCCACAATCTGCGGGAATAGCTTGCGCAGCGCCATTAAAATTAACTGTGCTCCCTGTATTAACAAACGCGCCAGCACCCGTAAATACAGCACCTGAAATATCGAATGTACCGGAAATACCTATAATGCCATTGAAGGTAACATTATTGGCAACACGGTCGGTGGAAACAGTAAGATTTGAAAAATTATTAGCAGCTATTGTTTGCGCACCTGCACTATTATAAATTACCGTATTGGGATTTGCTGTAGCAATTAAATTTGCAATGCCCGATGTTCCGCTAATTGCAAGAGTAGCATTGGCTGCTTGTGTAAGTGTGCCGGATCCGGCAAGTGAAGTGGAAACTGTTAATGTGCCGGGGTTATTATTTGTGTATGTTCCGTTTACTGTTAAGGTTAGAAACGTAAGTCCTGCAGCGCCTGTTATTGATTTTGCAGCGCCTGTTAAGGTAACGCCACCGGCACCTGCTGTAAAGACTCCTGTATTTGTCCAGTTTCCACCTACGGTAATAAGACCTGTATTCTGTGTAATGGCACCTGTTCCGGTAAGATTTCCTGTAAGGTTAACAATATTAGCGGCAACAAGCGAAGTTGTGCTTGATACATCCCAGTTACCTCCTATTGACAGTGTTCCTGCAGCAGTTGTTTTAGTTCCTGCAGCGTTAAAAGTAAGATTTCCATAAGTTGCATTAGTTATGGTTTGAGCGCTGGCACTATTGTATACAACAGTACTGCCTGAATTTAAAGCGCCTAATGTAGGAATCGTTGTATTTGTAAGGGTTAATGTTGCATTATTTGAAACATCAATTGCAGCCGTTGTTAAAGCGAATGTTGCCGGAATAGTGAAATTAATTGCATTTGTTCCATCACCAACTACAACTTTTGCAAGAGTTGCTGTCCATGCAGCGGTAATTGTAGCGGTAGTACCGTTAATTATGTTAAATACCTGGTTAGCAAGGGTAAAGTCGGTCGGATTTGTACCTGTGCCATTGGTGTTTGTACCCCAGTTAGTAAGAACATTAAGCGCTGTGCCTGATACATTGTAATAATTTGTACCAAAAGTTTGTAAACCTCCGGCAGCTGTTGACCCTGTTGGGGTAATACCGGTGATAGTAAAATTACTTGCCGTTAAAGCAGCAACATTAATAGTATTGCCAACAACAGCGCCTGCTGCAACATCGGCAGTTATATATATGTAATTATTTCCGATGGGTAGTGTCTGCGAAAATGCCGGGAATGTTTTTAAACCGAATGTACCTGGCGTTGTAAGAGTGCTTAACAAAGTAGATGTACCTACGCTAAAAGCGCTATTAGTTGAATAATAAACTTTAAGATTAATTATGTCTGCGGAAACGTAAGTCCCTGCTGTTGTACATGTCATTCCGGTAAGAGTGGCATTGACTCCGGAAACGGTAAGAGCTGATTTATGTAATACCAGGTTATTGGTTCCTGCGCCAACACTGGCAGCAGCTACCTGCGGGCTATTGTCTGATAAAACAACGCCGGCATTAGCTTCTCCCACCACAAAGTCAGCAGTAGTAAGAGCAGTTTGTCCTGTAATTTGAGTGGTATAAACTGTGGGACCTCCTGCATTTGCTACGGGAGTTGGAGCCGGAGATGTCCATGGACCCCCTGGGTATTTACCAACAATAAAATTAGCCTGAGTTCCTCCTCCGATAATATCACCCGAATTATAAGTAAATGTCGGAGCATAACTAGCGTAAACAGTAGTAGTATTAACTAAAGTCCAATATTTGTTAACATCTTTTAATGTATTTACCGTTGAACTGGCAATTTGAGGGTGTTGTCCGTCATTAACGATAGCCGTAAGGTATCCTCCGGTGCTGACCGTTGTAAAAGCAACATTAACAGGGGTATAGATTGTGGCTGTTCCCACATCAAAAGTATAGGAAGGAGAGCCTAAAGCAATTGCTCTTCTCAGGTTGCCTACTACCTGCCCGCTTGTGCGGGATACCGCAGCGATTTCATTATTTGCGACAATAAGTATGTTAACTCCTGTAGTAATATTACCCGAGGTTAAAGTGAGGATGTTATTTACCGTTGCATCAGCGATAAGTGTAACCCCCCCTGAACTTTTATTTACTGTAAGGTTGTAAAATGCAGCAACGCCAGTAATGCTTTGAGTGGAAGTGCCGTTAAATGTAAACGTACTTGTTCCGGGAGTGAATGTTCCGCCATTGCTCCAGTTGCCGCCCACATTAAGAAGGTTGGCCAAGGGCTGTACAGTTCCTGCTGTAATTGTAAAATTACCGGCAATATCTGCATTGTTTGAAAAACTCCATGTTCCTGCGGCGTTAAAAGTAATATTGTTAAATTTCCCGCTCGTACCTGTAAGTGTTCCGGCAATGGTTTTTGTTGCAGCAACAATAAAAGTAATTGTGCCTGTACCGCAAGTGAATGTTCCGAGATTGCTCCAGCTGCCGCCCACATTGTGAGTGTAAGGACCGGCATCAAAAGTGGTACCCGCACCAATCGCCACATTTCCAGTAACAGTAATGGCAGCTAATGCAGCAGCAGAAATTGTTCCTTCAGTGGTGAAGTTACCACCAACTGCAAGCGCTGAGATCGGCATTGTTTTTATGCCCGAACCACTTAATGTAAGGTTAAGATAAGTTACATCTTTTACTGTTTGGGCTGCGCCTGTATAATTAACTGTATTGGTTGCTGCAGTAGCAACTAAACCACTAATGGTAGAAGTTCCGCCAATATTAAGAATTGAACTTGCTGCCTGTGTAAGTGTGCCGCTTCCGGCAAGCGAAGTGGAAACTGTTAATGTGCCATTATTTGTATATGTTCCGTTTACTGTTAAGGTGGTAAACGTAAGTCCTGTTGCTATTGTCTTTGCAGCACCTGTTAAGAGAACGCCGGCAGCGCTTGCGGTGAAAGTTCCTGTATTTGTCCAATTTCCTCCAACGGTAATAAGACCGGTACCTTGTGTAATGGATCCTATTCCGGTAAGGTCGCTGGCAGCGCCACTAAGAGTAACAATCGTATTGTTTGTATTCAGGTTTGTTGTGCTTCCCACAGCCCAGTTACCTCCAATTGTAAGTGTTCCTGCAGCAGTTGTTTTTACGCCCGCGCCGGAAAACGTAAGGTTGTTGTAGGTTCCTACAGGCACAGTCTGAGTTGCACCATCATATATAACTGTTCCTGCCCATGTTTTACCTGTTGGTAAAGGTGTAGCAGAAGTGTTTTGAGTTTGTAATGTAGCAGTAGCTGGTTGGGTTACAGTACCAGTAACACTAAGGGCATAGGTTAGCATATTAAGTATACCAGTAGCACCCGAAGGGGTAAAATTGACACCCACTGTAATATTACCATCGGCATTATTGATGGAAGCGCCTGTATTATCTATCGTTAAATTACCGGCATAAATCCTTCCCGTTATGACTCTATTACTACCACTCGCAGTATATACAATCGTAGAAGCTGCTCCAAGTGTTATAGTCGGAGAAACTGTAGAGCTGATTGCAGCGCCTGCAACGCCAGAAAAGCCAGTGAGATTTATAGTCTGGAATGTTCCATTGATAGTAACAACCGAAGTTGCACTAAATGTATTTGAGAAAGCTGCGGAATTTAAAGTTGCCAGAGCATTAACGGTTAGAGGAACACCCGTGCCGAATGTTTTAGCCGCATCCAGAGTTATGATTCCGGTACTGGCAATAATTACACCACCGGTTGCAACAAATGGGGTTATCCATAGGTTTGCGTCGGCTGTACGTGGAGTTGTTGTGTTGTATTGGAGCGTAGCTGCTGTACCATAAGTAAGGGCTCCTGTTAGAGTAGCTGTTGCAGTTCCTTCTATCGAAAGAATGCCGTTAACAGTATTAGCATTAGTAAACGTCTTTACGCCGCTAGTAGCAAGTGTGAGGTTGTTAAATGTTGTAGTTGTTGCCGAAAGAGTTTGGGCAGCTCCGCCGAAAACCACTGTTCCTGTTCCTGCGGTGAATAATGTGCCCGTCCCACCCCAAGCTGTTGCGCTTGTACTATTTTCGTTGAGTGTGCTGGAACCACCATTTAATGTCCCTGCTGTAAGGGTAACGTCTCCGGTAAAGGTATGAGTTAATGCTGCACCGAGATTCAGTGTTCCGCCAGTTCCATTTATAGTTAATCCAGCGCCGTTTACATTACCTGTGAATGTTGCGGTACCTGCGGTCTTTGTCATAGAAACCAAACCGGTTGTTGTGAAGGCACCTATACTCTGTGTTGTTGCTGTTCCGGCAATCGTAACTCCACCTGAGCCACTTGTTAATGTGCCAGTATTAATAAAATTTCCATAAAAAGTTAATAGAGTATTTCCCGGTGTTAATGTCCCTGCTGTAAGAGTAATGTCTCCCGTAAAGGTATGAGTTAATGCTGCACCGAGATTCAGTGTTCCGCCAGTTCCATTGATAGTTAATGCAGCGCCGTTTACATTACCTGTGAATGTTGCGACACCTGCGGTTTTTGTCATGGAAACAGTACCAGTTGTTGTGAAGCCGGCGATGTTTTGTGTAGCTGTGGTTCCAGCAATTGTGACCCCACCTGATCCACTGGTTAATGTGCCAGCATTAATAAAATCCCCATGAAAAGTTAATAAATTAGCTCCCGGTGTCAATGTTGCACCAGCATTAATGTTTAATGGAACACTTGTGTTATTTCCTATTTGCACAGCACCAGGAGTAGTAATGGCACCCGTACTGGCGATAATAACCCCACCGGTTGCCGCAAATGGAGTAATCCATTCTTCTGCCGTGGCAGTTCTTGCAGTTGTTGTGCTGTATCGAAGTGTTGCGGCTGTGCCATAAGTTACAACTCCGGTTGTTACAGCAACTGTTGCAGTTCCTTCCATGGAAAGAATGCCATTTACAGTTGGCGTAGTGGCGAATGTTTTTACGCCTGTACCTGAAAGTGTAAGATTGTTATATGGTGTAAGAATAGTAGATGATTGAGCAGCTCCAGTGTAGTTCACAGTACCGGTAAGAGGGGTAAATGTTCCTGGAGTTCCGGTGACGTCTCCCCCGATGCCGAGAGTACCAGCGCCGGTGAACGTTATTAAACCGGCTGCAGTAAACGTGATACCGCCACTAAGGGTAACCGTAAACGCACCAATAGATAAGATACTGGTTGTTGCAGCAAAATCTATACTGGTAGCAGCTGCCGCGGCACCTACGGTAACAGTATGGGTGGCGGCAATAGTTACTGCGTCACCAGCTACTGGTACAACAGCACCAACCCATGTTCCAGTTGTACCCCATGCGCCTGAAACGGCAGATGTTATGGCTACTGCATTAGCAAACGACACTGTAAAAAGCAGTATCATTAAGATTCCGAAAAATAGTTTTGTTTTTTTCATTGTGTTTTTCATAATGGATAAATTTTTCATAATGGATAATTTTTTGTTTTTGTTAATGGATAAATTTTTCATAATGTTAGTTTGTTTTTTGGTTAGTATTTGTTTGTTATTTTAGTTACAAGGCATAAGTTATAAGGCATAAGGCAAGGCATAAGTTATAAGTTATAAGGCATAAGGCATAAGGGTATAGGTCTTTTCCTTTATACCTTAATACCTCTATTTCCCTGTAATTTATTTTTTTTTTATTCGACACCTTATTATTATACTTTAAATTGCTGAATTGTTAAATTGCTAAATTGTTAAATGGTTTGTTGGTTTTGCGTTATCATTCATTCGTCATTCAATCATTCCTTCATTCAATCATTCATTTTGGTTATTCGTCATTCATCCGATAGCTATCGGATCATTTTTTAATTAACGGGCAAAAATACATACATAAATTAGTATCTCCAAACATTTTATCAATTATTTTAACAAGAGCATCTCTAAAAACGCTACAAGCCTTACTAAACAAGGAAATAAAATTTGATTAATTATTTGTTTTTATTTTTGATTATACTTTAAATGGTTATTATTTACTCACAATAGTATTTTTTTTTTAAAGGTGTTCGTGAGATCGCTTCGCTAAGTTGCATTTTATTAACCCACCGAATTACGAATTTTGTACGAAACTACGAATTACGAACAGTTCGTAAGTTCGTATTTGTTCGTACTTCGTTGGAATCATTTTTTAATCAAGGGACAAAAATATATATAAAATTTGAATTTCCAAATATTTTATCAATTATTTTAACAATTATACTGTAAACGACATAAAATTTATGCTGAGCATGCCGAAGTACTTTTCATTTTATAAAAGGTATAGGGTATAGGTTATAGGGTATATGGAAATAAAAAAATGTTGGAATATCCTTACTTATCATACTTTTATACCTTTATACCCTTATACCTTTATACCCTATAATTTATTTAATTATTGGGCAAAAATACATAAAAAATTAATATCTCCAAATATTTTATTAATTATTTTAAAAAAATGTTTAAAATTTATTTAAAAAATTTCATAAAGCAATGTTCCCCCGCTTACGCCAAGCCGCTGTTGGGTGCAGTGTTAATCGTTCTTCCACATACTTTTTCAGTTGGTCAAAAGTCATATCTTGAATGTCCAAGCTTATTTTGTCACGGATTTCCCGCAACTGTTCAATAGCAGATTTTTCTTTTTTCTTTTTTTTTGTTTTCATATTTCTAAAATTTCTCTTGGTGTTCGTATTTCTAAAAGTTTGTGTCCCAATTTGTAATTTACACCATTGTACCCTCTGATATGGCTAACATTTACAATGTGTTTAAAATTCCAACTTGTTAAAATGTCTGCGTTG
>JBBAAT010000036.1:0-13908 GCA_041658145.1 Bacteroidales bacterium
TTTTAGCACCAAAATTACACCAAGAAAGAGGTTATCAATTCAAATCGTTTGAACCTTCAAAAATGCTACAACCATTATCTATCAATAATTTCAAAGAACATTAACATAAAACGTTAGGACGTTAGTGGAAATACATCATTGCAAAAAATCAACGATTTGTTATTATACCAAAATATTCTTTCAGGGAATTATGTAATACCTGTATTTATTCATAATTATAAATACCATATCATTAAAAATTATGCTCTTGACAGCAATCTGCTTACCATGCAGGACGGAAAATATTATGATGTTCCTGGCAGAACTGAAACACCTTATGAAGAAAGACGATGCGTCATTTCAGGTGTCTTCCAAAACAAAACGGAAGAAGATAGTGTGTTCTTTTTATTCAATAAAAACACATATTTTACAAATACTAACGAACAATTATTATCGGTTGAAATGGATATTAACGACGGAAATGGGTATCATGTTGTTTCTTTCAATATTCCCAAACTCGTTATTTTTGGCAGCGATGGTGAAAAAGATTTAAAACTTAAAATTTCTACTACAGGAGTAACCTACTATACTATTTATGAGCTTAGTAAAGTTGCGCCAGCTTGTATTGCTCCTTACCCTCCTGATATACCCTCTTGGCCTATTTTTAATCCGTCCATATCTCAATGGTCAATTCAAGCCAATATTCCTTATAATGATACTTTAGCTACCGGTAATGCTTATCTTAAATATAGCTATGATGGTAAACTTGATAAACCATTTATTCTTGTTGAAGGAATTGATTTTAATGATACCGAAACTCATAATCCTCTTCAAAACGGAGATCTGGGCTGGTGCGGAATTTTTGGAGGAGGGAATAATGCTACAACGGACCCGGATTATGACGATTATTTCTTTTTAAAAAAATATCCTACGCTTATAGAAAACCTCCGGATCGAAGGTTATGATATCATTCTTTTAGATTTTTATGATGGAGCTGATTATGTTCAAAGAAATTCAATGCTCCTCGTTAAACTTATTAATCTGGTGAGAGATAATATGGTGGGTGATCAGCAGATTGTAGTGGCAGGGGCAAGTATGGGGGGGCAAATCGCAAGGTATGCGCTTTCATACATGGAAAATCATAATATGCCTCACTGTGCACGCATGTACATTTCAATGGATTCACCACATAAAGGTTCTAATATCCCGCCAGGTTTGCAATTGATGATGAAATTTTTATCTGATAATGCATTAGAAAAAATTAGCGAAGGAGCTGAACGGACTTTAAATAAAACGCTTGCACGCCCGGCTGCAAAACAATTAACAAATTACCAGGTTATACAAAATGCGGTAACTGATTTTCATGATCCTTATTACGCTGAATTGACAGCACTCGGATATCCTCAAAAGGTAAGAAGGGTAGGTATAGCCAATGGTACAAGAAATGCAGTAGGGCTTGGATTCAGCGATGGCGATCTTTTATTCGAATTTACATGGGATCCGGTATTGTGTCTTGGTACCCGAATGATTAATAATAAAGTATATGCTACACCAGGAAATCCCTTTGTATATGTTGGTAAAGTACCTGGAAGTTTATCTGGTCTGATTGCTTGTCTTGCGCCCGTTATATTGAACCCTCTATTGGGCCCTATATGGTGCACTATATGTGCAACTGGTTTTCCAACATCAAATGTTATTATTCCAAGCTCTACGGCCGGATGGGACAGGGCTCCGGGTGGAAAAAGGCGAACACTTTATCAGTCGCAAAGAGATTTACAAGATAAATGGGATGCAATTTCTTTGGTAAGTGATCTTACTAATCCAACAATTCAAGCTCATTATGACCATCATTCTTTTATACCAACAATAAGCGCTTTGGATATTAATACAAATGATTTGTTCTATTCATTTGATCCAATTGTACTACCTTCAATACCGGGAATGACGCCTTTTCAAGCTATTTATGCACCTCCTAATGTCAACGAACAACATTCAGAAGCAACAGATGACAACATAGAATTTGTAATGAAAGAAGTGTTGAATGGAGAGTATTACTTACAATCTCCTTTATCATCATTCTCATTGAATAATGGCGTATTCAATTTTGCTCATCCATCACAGAAATTTATAAATCCTGTTCAAATACAAAATGGAGGGAAATTATATGTAAATGCAAAGTTACCTGCTAATTACGGTCAATCTATCTGGGGTCAGCCAGTCTATTACCCAATTGCAGGATCGACACTTGAACTTTGCACAAACGAATGTGTCGGGAAAGAAATTAATATTGTTGAAATACAAAATAATGGTCAAATGATTTTAGGCGAAGCCATTAGCCCTGATAAAGAAAATAAAGCTATTGTAAGATTCAAATCCGGCAGCACTCTGAAAATAGGAACCGGCGGAAAATTAAAAATCAATAATAATTCGAAACTAATAATTGAGCCGGGAGCAACAATAATTATTGAACAAAACGCACAAATTGAACTGAATGGAACAAATGCTGTTCTGGAAATACAGGGCACTACAGAAATTGGCGATAATGCCATTTTTACATTCACAGGCACAGGTTTTATTCGTTACAATGTTCCTTCCCGGCCAGATCCCAGTATAAAAGTTGGCACAAATTCGCAGATTTATTTTACAGGACTATATCAAAAAGTATTGGAAATAAAAGGATCTATGTTATGGCCGGAAGACGGTTTAAAACTTTTTAAAATAGAGAAAGGAGAAATTGATATTGATTATGCAAGCTATTTGAATTTAGGCTGCCCATATCAGTTTTATAGCTGTAATTTCAGTGGAGGAGGCAAATTAACTGTTTGGGGTGCTGCAAATTCATTTATAGCAGACTGTGAATTTGATGGAATAGCTATAATAGCAAACCAGAATACCAGCGGAAACATTTTTAAAATGTCGGGCAGTACGGTTAAAAATATTTCAGGCGAAGGCTTAATAACTATAGGTGCGGGAGCAAAACTATCCAATGTTAATTTTGAAACTTGCGGCACAGCATGGTTGCTGGGAAACCCATGGTTCCCCTGTACATACAATACAGGAACAATAAGCAATGCCGCGTATGGAATCGCAAATGTAAATTCATCATACCAGACGGAACTGAGTTTAAATAAAGTGAATATTTCAGGTTCTTCCGATGCGATTTATCAGAGCAACGGCACCTTATCAATGAAATGCTGCAATATTACCGGTAATGGTTATGGAGTATATCTTGCCGATAATGCAAGCTTAAATATCAGCACGGCAACAATCACAAAAAACGGCGGTTACAACAATATTTACAATAACGTATGCAACATTTATCTCGAAAGAGCTAATGATATATACATGGATGAAGGGTTTAATAATCTTTATGCATATTACTGGAACTGGGAAGATACATGGAAAATCATACAGGGAACGCTTAATTATAATTCCTGCCCTTTACCCCCTATAATTGCAAATAATAACCGATGGTATTCATCTTTATGGAGCGATCCCAATCCGCTTGCAATACCGACACAGTATAAATTTGATATATATAATTCAACATATACCTGTAAATATACAGTAATAGATAACGCGCCAATGGAAGCGTTGTGCGGAGCTTATGATTCGCCTAACCCACCGTTTCCTTATGCCAATGCGTTAACCAATGCTTTAAAAGTATGTAACAACTGTACAGTAATAAATACAAGCGATTTCCAGAACATAAAATATAATGAAGCAATTAAAATAGCGGTGGCGAATATGGAAACAGTTGACAGCACGAAGAACGATTTAACGGCTATCGCCCTTTTCAAACAAATATTAATGACACCTCTTGATAGTAATAATGCTGAAATGCTATGGCTTGCCAATTTCGCTTTTACAAAAATGAATACAGCTTTATCCAATGCTTTTGCAAACGGCAGAATTACTGTTGCCGATAATGCCACAACACTGCATCCTTCGGTACAGGCTGTACTCGATGTGCATAACCGCTTTTCAACCGCTGCAACGGCGGATAATTATATACAGCAGTTTTACTTAGACATGAGCAAAGCGCAGATATACCGGCTTGCAGGCAGAAGAGATCTGTCCATACAAAAGTTTAACGCCATACAAAACTGTTTTCTCGACGAGCCCGAACTTAAACAGTTGAACAACTGGAAAAAGCTGACCACCGCGGAAAATCTTGTGTTAACAGGACAAGTGCCAAGAGAAAAGTTCGATTCGCTTTATAAAGCTCCGGTACCTGTATTGACAAAACCGACAACAATTAATAATACCGCTACCATAGATACAACTGCCACAATAGGTCAACATGTTACCATTGGCGCTAATACAACAATAGAACAGGGAGTGATAATAGAAGATAATGTTACCATAGGAAACAATGTTGAGATTAAAAAGGATGTAGTTGTTGGTAAAGGCAGTATTATCGGAGATAGTGTAATGATAAATAAAAGCGTAACGATTGGTAAAGAAAACAGTATTGGCAATAATGTAAAGATTAAGAAAGAATGCGTTTTTGGAGAAAAGGTACAATTAAAGAACAACGTTGACCTTGATGAAGGGATAAAACTTGGAAGCATGGTAATCATAGAAACGAATACAAAACTGAAAAAAACGGTATTCATAGCCGACGGCAGCAATATAGGAAGTAACGGCAATTTTGAGAAAGAGGTTAAGATTGGGAACAATGTTATAACGGGCAGCAATGTTAATTTAAAGTTGGGGGTTAATATAGGCGACAGAAGTTTTATAGGAAATAATGTTACTGTTAACGCCAATGCCGTAATTGGCAGCGATGCTGTGATAAATAATAATATTGTTATCGGCTCAAATGCAAAAGTATGCGATGGTAAAACAGCAAGCAGCAATCTTGCAAACAACGGCAAAATAGGAACCTGTATAAGTCCCAGCCTGCCTTCAGCGCCCATGCAGGTGGATTATAACTGCGCATTTGCTTTGTACAGGGCAAAAATTACCGGCAATTTCTTTAACGGATTTACGGCAGAAAATGCCGATACGTCAAAACATGCTTTAAAATCGGGCAATGCAATTACATTTAAAGCGAATACGGTTTCTGTTGATTATTTCTGGGACTTTGGCGATTGCACCACTTCCACCGAAGAAAGCCCTGCGCATATTTATTCAAACCCCGGAATATACGCAGTTACCCTGATACAGACAATAAAATGCGTTCCCAAAACAACAACAGGAGCTATAACTATTCTGCCCGAAACAAAACCGCAGTTCAATGTTATAGCTTCGGCAAATTGTTTTTCAGATAACATTTTCCGCTTGGACAAAAACAATACGGTTATTGATTTATCTGCCGCTTCATGCTTTACAAATACAGCGCTGTGTAAATCGTTTGCTCTTCTGGATTCTTCCCAACTCAGAATAAAATTCAACTGGGATTTCGGAACAATCCGGCAACCTCTTGAAGAAATATTTACGGTGAAACAAATTGCCACTAACACGGACAGCATCTTAAAATGCTTCGCTACACAGCAAGGTAAATATCCGATATCCTTAAAAGCGACATTGCAAAAGAAAGATATAAGAACAAATTTATGGGTAAATACGGATTGTTCCGGTACGTATTATGATACGCTGAATATCCGCAACATTTCAGCGGGTTTCACAGTTCCTCAATACAGTTGTTTGTACGATACCATAAAATTTGTGAACAATACAAGCGGAGGCGAAAGCCCGTTTACATATCAGTGGAATTTCGGCAACGGTGAAAGTTCAGCACAGGAAAATCCATCCGTTGTTTTCGGTATGGCAGGACAATACGCTGTTCAAATGGTTGTAAGTGATTATTACGGCTGTAGCGATACCTCACAGCAGACAATCACTATAAACCCGCCGTTTATTGTTTCCTTTGATGCTGGTACAGCAGTTTGTCTGAAAGACACGCTTTATCTGAATAACACAACAAGCATTCCCAATCCTTCATGCAACATTTCAATCAGCTACAGATGGTATTTTGGGAACAGCGATGAATCGTCATCCGAAAATCCACAATACGTTTATAGCGAACCCGGAACATATACGGTTAAATTAGTTGCTTCTGATGAACACGGATTTACCGATACCGCTTCAAAAACAATAACTGTTTATGCCCTTCCTGTTTCGGGAATAAGCAATGATACAACCATAAATAAATGCGGAGAAGCATACCTGTCGGTAAATTCAGGGTATACTTATTTATGGTCGCCGGGGAAATATTTAAACGATAGTACCATTGCCAACCCTGTGGCATGGCCGGATAAAACGACCATGTTTACAGTTTTAATAACAGATATAATGTCGGGTTGTACAATCATAGATACCGTGATAGTATACGTTCAGGATATTCCTGTTGTTTTCAGCGGAAATCAGAATAACTCAAGTTTCGGCTATACGGTATTTACGGAATCTGATTTTAACAGAGACGGGATAAATGATATAATTATCGGAACGATGTTTTATGACAGTTATGGTAAAGTCAATAATGGTTGTGTAAATATTTTTTATGGTGATACTGATTTTACAAATAAATCCTTTGCCGATGCAGATTTGGTATTATATGGCGAGGTTTCGGATTATGAATTTGGCTCATCACTGAGTTCTGCCGACATAAACAACGATGGTTTGG
Organism: Bacteroidales bacterium; assembly: GCA_041658145.1. Taxonomy (GTDB): domain Bacteria; phylum Bacteroidota; class Bacteroidia; order Bacteroidales; family CG2-30-32-10; genus JBBAAT01. Next base: position 6,611 of record JBBAAT010000036.1, read on the forward strand.
ATGATTTAATAGTAGGAGCGAGGTCATATAAATCAAATGCATCGCCATATCCTGGCTTTGCTTATATATATTTGGGGTCATCATCAGGTATTTCGCACACATATAACACAAAACTAACAGGAGAGGCAAGTCGGGATATTTTCGGTTATACAGTAAAAGGAATAGGTGATGTTAATGGCGATGGTTATGAAGATATAGCTGTCGCAGGTCATTTTTTTGCAGCAGCCAATTCAGGCAGAGTGTATATATTTCATGGTTCTGCATCCGGTATAGCAAGTAAACCTGCTTCTCAGGCTGATGCAATAATTTCCGGTACATATACATGGAATCACTTAGGATACTTTATAGTTAAGGAACTGGGTGATATTAACAACGACGGATTCGATGATATAATGGTTTCCGGGGATGATCAAGGCGCCACGGTAAAAGGGCATGTTTACATCTTTTTCGGAAGCCCTGCAGGAATTGGTACTCAAAATGCAACAGCTGCGGATATAATTTTTGAAGGTTCGGCAAATGGTACTCGTTTCGGTGAGGCACTTGCCGGAGGAAAAGATATTAATAATGATGGCTTCCTTGATTTGGTAATTGACGAAGCAGTAACCGGCAAGGTCTATATTTATTACGGAACAGCTTCAGGATGGAATGCAGCACCGGATATTACTATTTCCAATTCTGCACCATATTTTGGAAACCGCCTGAAATTAATAGATATCAATCAGGATTACTTCACCGATATTCTTATAGGTTCAAACTATTACAAGAACGATTCAAGCGCAGTATATATAGTTTACGGTAACAGCAATCTTTCAGGCGGTGACATAGAAAATATTTATGGAGAAAAATATGTAACTGAAAAATCATTCTATCATGAAAGCGACGGCTTGGATGTTTATGTGAATAATGATAAAGAAATAAATCTTGTAATTCCAAATGGCATCTATGATAATTATAAAGGGAAAGTATCCTTCTATAATACATGCAGGATATATAATCCGTCTGTGCTGTTAAAAATCAATAATGTTCAGAATAATGAAATACCTCAATCTTCTTTCCTTACTGTTTATCCTAATCCCAACGACGGCAATATGCAGGTGGATTACGAAATACCCGAAAGCGAAGTTGGTATATTTAAAATTTATGATGTTATTGGAAGGAAATTATTAAGCTATTCTTTAAATGGCGGGAAGAACACATTTGCCATTTCAGGAAATACTCTTGACAAAGGAATTTATTTCTACCAGGCGACTGCAGGAAATAAGCGGATAGGAATGGATAAGATTGTGGTGATAAAGTAACACAAGAGGAAATTTTGCAAAAATTGCCGTATTTATTTCCCTTGAACTGGAAGTATTTTTCTTTTTAGAAAAAAGAAAAACAATAAACCTATTAAACAACCTGCAACGTCAGCAATAAAATCAAAAAAGCCTGATGTTCTTTCTATAAAAACAACTTCCTGAAGAATTTCAGTCAGACCACCATATATTACACCTGTGAGTAAAGATAATAACAGAAATTTCTGATGAAGTATATTAAAACGATTTTGCTTTGCAAACCCATATGCAAGAAGAAATACAAAAACCAGGAATAAAAAAATATGAACGATTTTGTCAAAATAAGGTATATTTAAAAAAGAAATATCAGGTAAATCATTATTCGGTAAGCCTAATAAAATCAGGATGATCAAACTCCAAACAATTCCAGGAAGGTTATATCGAAGGAACATTAGAGCAAGAAATTATACTGTGTGTGGTATAAATTTGTACATTTTGGTTTTAGGTATAAGGGAATAAGGTATATGGTATAACATATTCTTCCATATACCTTTATACCTTATAACTCTTTACCTTGGTACCCCGCAGCCCTGCTGCTGAAATTGGGTACATGGCTTGCCTTGGGGTTCATACCCGTGATTGAAGAATTTCCGGCAGAATAATATATTAATGAACTACCAATTCCTTGTATTTTTCAGGAGATAGGAGTTCATTGATTTCTTCAGGATTCGTAATCTTGATTTTAATCACCCATCCTTCTCCATAAGGATCTTTGTTAACCAATTCCGGCTTGGATTCTAATGCAGTGTTAAACTCTATGATTTCACCTGTTACAGGCATAAACATATCAGAAACGGTTTTTACTGCCTCGATTGTTCCGAAAACTTCTTCTTTTGAAATGGTTTCGCTTACAGTTTCTACTTCAATAAAAACAATGTCGCCTAATTCTCCCTGGGCAAAATCGGAAATGCCGACATATCCTTCATTGCCTTCTACTCTGAGCCACTCATGATCTTTCGTGTACTTTAAATTTTCAGGTATTTTCATTTCATTAACAGTTTAATTATTGTTACTATTTAGGTATAAAGGTATAGGTTATAAAGGTATAGGGGTGGTGAAAGTTATAGGTCTTTTCCCTTCGCGGCGGATTCCCTTATACCTTATACCTCTATTTCCCTATACCTAAATAATTGCTAATTATTTATCAAAATTACATTTTTTTAAAATTCCAACAAACATTTTATACTTTGCACGGGATAAATTTGTGCATTTGAACAATATGGTATAGAGGTATAAGGTATAGGGGAATATATGGGACGGACCTACTTATACCCTTTACCTTTATACCTTTTTTTAGTAAATAAAATGCACGGTTTTATCCCTTTTCATGTATAGATTTATGATTTTAGATTTGACTAATGACTAATGACCATTGACTATTGACGAAAGAATTACTGCGCCAAAGTGAATCTCAGGCTAAAGCCTGCATTGGTATTGGAATTAGGAAACTGCGAAGAAACAAATGGGTTCGTAATGATTTTATCAAAGAAGAATTTTACCGTGAATTTGTCGTTGATCAGGTAGTCGGCAGAAGTGTTGATAGAAATGATCCGTTGACCGGTTGATATCTGATCTACATTTTCAATAAGTTTTCTGAGGATCGTTTTATTGGTTTTCATTGAAATATCTGATTTGATATTTAAATCACTTTTTAACTTTTTTGTTTTGCCGCCACCTAATCCTTTAACATTAATAACTACATTCTTGATGCGATATCCTAGTCCGATAATAAATTCGCTGCTGGAAATTTCAGTAAGCTGGTTATTTGCAAAACTTAATGATAGGTTACGGCTTTTCTTGATCCCAAAATTCGACAACAAGCTGTTGTTCCATGTCATATCAATATTAATCAGAGGGCTGAACTGTTCGGAAATAGTGATTTGCGAAATTGCTCTGCGCGGAATGAAATTTTCACTGAGTTCATCTCTCACAGCGGTAAACCCATCACCATCTTTGTCGTTGAATAATATATTAGTTGTGTATGCTCCAACGCTGTATGATGATTTATAGGAATGCCCAAGAGAAACGGTTTTCAGGTATTTCTTTACAAAAGCAAGTTTTGTAAGACCATTATACGTGATCCTCCAGTTTGGCATAGGCAGATCTCTCAGTGAGAATTTTTCAGAGAATGCATGCAGCGAAACTTTTTTAGGATCTTTACCTGTATAAGCCGCCAGGAAAGCCGGTATCAGCACATCCTGCGAAGTAGGTCCGTATCCGCTCGGGAAATACTTGCCGGTAATAGAATCCCGAACATACGTCCCATCCCAGTTCCGCCAGTTCTGCTGTGCAAGACGTAAGGCGATATCAAGCCTGTAAGCTTTGAAATTTTCAAAGTTTTGATTGGAATAAGTGGTCTTATTATCTTTAACAAAGGATGTGTTCCACGAAAGGAAAGAAACGCTGTATGCTCCGGTTTCCATGGGGTTGTAAGAACAAAAACGGGCAGAATCAGGATTATATTTATAATATTCGCTGTTGTTTCTGGAGAATGTGCGCGTTGCAGTAATTTCAATCAGGAATTTATTAACAGGTTCTATTGTAACGCGTGCAGTGAAATTCTCAGTAAACTTAGTGGCGAAAGCTGTGTTTAGCATCGAATCCTGAGATATCCAACCATTTTCTCCTGCTGTTTGCCTTATATCGTGCTGGTCCCCAAAAACAAAAGCAGTTCCCGGAGCAGGTCCTTTATATCCCGGAGCGTGTATATTTGGGCTCCAGTCCTGTCCGAGCATCACGGGACTTGGTTTAAACCCCGGCATAAATGTACCATTGCCCTGAGAATAAGTGAAAGAAACATTTTTTATTCCCATAAGGAATTTTACTGCATTTTCGGTTATAACTTTGAGGTAGTCCACTTTTATTATTGAGTCAGTTTCAGTTGTATCTGTTGCAATTTTCTGTTTTTTATTTTTTACCGCGGTAGTGGCAGCAGTTTTTTGCTGATTCAGTTTTTTAAGATAACCTACCTTGTTATATAAATTGATAAGGTTGAAACTTCCATTCAACTGTTTGGTATTGGAGTTTTCAATAGTATTTCCTAATACCGTTGTTGAAAGCGGCGCTGCGTCCCATGTATATCCGCCGGTATATTTGGCTGAAGCCGTTACCCAATTAAACCATGAAATTTTGTTAATAGGAATAGTGTAATTAACATTTAAGGTTTGGTCATAATTGGTCACTCTTCCAAGGTTTTTAATGTTATATATAATTGAATCACGCTTCCAGCCGTAATCCGGATCTGATTTGTCAATAAGGCCGGGCGGTTCATCAATTCTTGCATTTGTAGTTGCTGTAAAATCAAGTTTTAAGTTTTGGGTAATGTCAAACTTAATCCCATAATCCCTTCTCCATGTAAAGGTTTTGGGATAATTTGTCTGTGTAATAAGATCCGCATTGCTTTTGTTCCTAAGCTTATACTCAGCATAAGTCCTGTCCATATCCGTCCGGAATGTAAGGGTTTTTGGCATCAGATAGAAATTGAAATCTTTCACTAATTTTAAAGGTCCATACGATAAGAATTTAACTTTTGAAAGGGGAATAAAATTTTTTGGCATATTGGTGAAATTATATCCAATAGAACCTTTATATGTTTTTTTCAGGTCGTATTCCACATCAATGTTTCTATGATATTGCTCTGTGAAAGAATAAGTGAAATCAAGGTTTTCCACATCATATATATGTGATTTGGAAGATGTGCCTGTTTTGTCTTTTTTAACATTTACAAAGTTGATACTTTTCCGCATGGTATAATCCTGAGCAAGACTTTTCACGGAGTCGCGTTCATTCTTGTCAATATAACTATCCAGGTCTTCCCGGAACAAAATATCCGGGTTTAAAGGATTATATTGAGGATTGCTGATGATTTTAGAATAATCAAAGTGCATGGGAATTTTGATGCCGGTCTTTTCTGGCAGGAACTTGCCTAATTCAAGGCTGGTAGCAACATCATATTGCATGTCTGTTGATTTCTGCCGTTCGTTTACTTTCTTTTCAATGTTTCCGAATCCAGGAGTGCTGATTTTTCCGGCAAGGGTAACTGTTCCAAGGTCTGCAAGAGCAGCATTAATGGTGGAAGTTGCAGCCCAGCCTCCTTTTTCGTTAAAATCTGTAAGACGCAATTCATTCACCCATATTTCAGCACATTTGGGAAGACCATCATCTGATGGATTACTTGCCGGTTTCTTTGGATTGCGGATTCCAATCATTATTAATTTCACAGCACTCAGTGTCGGCATACCCACAACAGTTACCTTATGTCCGTGATCGTAAATGATATATGGAGTGGATAATGTTACGCCTGACCCCGGAGTTCTCATTTGAACATTTCTGTCCATCTTGGCATTCTGAAGCAAACTCATCACAATATCAAATGCATTGGAATCAGGCCAGATCAAGGTAGCATCATCTTCATACCAGGGAGTTGGTGTAAGCTGTATTTCGTATTCATAATAATTATTGGTGAAATCAGTCCCAAGTCGTAAAAAAATTGTAAGATCACCTTTGTTGAGCGCTTCTGTTGATGTGCCGGCCTCAGCATGAACAAACATCTTCAGGTGCTTGAATTCCCGCATGTCGAAATCGCAGGTTTTATAACAAGAGCGAGCATCACCATCCATCAGGTTGCAAACCTTAAGTGAAAGTGATTGCTCATTCATCTTCTGCAAATTGGTGGTTCCGAGATTGATCTCTCTTTCAATCCCTGGAGGAATTACATAAGGTATCGGGCTCCTTTTTCCGTTTTCTTCAATATTAACAACAGAAATATCAAAGCTTGTATTGTTTACATTATCGTCAGGAATGTATTCACCGGGGGAAAGCATTGAAAAATTGTATTTTCTCCATTCGCCTCTTACAAGCTCCAGTGTCGCAAAACGCAACACGGCATTTTCTGTAAAGCCTTTCATGAACATACGCATGAAGCGGATGGATTTAAAATCCTGAATGGTTCCAACCACCTGGTCAGGACTGTGAATGGGAATTTTGAACTGGTACCATGTCACATTAGCTGTGCCTCCATTGGCAAGAGGAGCAGGAGACGAAATACTATCAGTAATATAATTCTCCCCAACCTTCATTTTATCAGGCCTCAATTGTACTTTGTACTGAAAATATCTTTCCGATTCGTTTAAGGTATTATCTCTGTTGATATCTTCTGCATTTGGAATAGTGGTTGCCTGATGAGGATAATTTTCACCTGATGGGTTTTGTGCATCGGCTGGAGAGTTGCCTTCCATACCATTATAGTATTTGTACCTGTCTAAGATACTTAACTGTGCATTGTCATAATCTCCACCTCTGAAATAGTGGTAGTCATCTGAAGACGGATCGGCTAAGGCATCTAAATATGCTTGTGACGCAGAACCATAAAGGGTTTCAAGTTTATGAATATATGCTGTGTCAAAAAAGTTTGTTTCATCATTATTCCCGGGAATACCATATTTACTTTGTAATCCATCCAGCCCAACATCCTGATATTGCCGTGCATCAGGATTATTGTCAAATGCGTTAACAATAGCCTGAACTGTTGGCACTCTACCCCAAATAGTAGTATCTACATTTGTAACTGTTGCCGATGTGGGTAAACCGTTTTCATAACTTTTTCTTGAGTCACTAAGTATATCTTCCGAAATATCTCCCAGGTTAAAATAAAGGTCGCCGCCATACTGAATACCGTTTCCTGAGCCATCAGGATCAATAAATGGGTCCATCATCCAGAATTCGATGTACTCCATGTTTGTAGATTCGAAATCAGTGGTTTCGATCTTGCGCATGATACCTCCCCAACTTTTTTCAGGGTTATTTTTATTCAATAGACCATCTGAACTTACACCGTTAACATTATAATTATACTGTCCTCTTTCTTTTGGATAAAAAGTAAGATTTAATACTGCAATATTTGTGGGCTGCCCATTCGCGGTTTCTTTATTTGGAAATACTTCAGCTTCATAAACAGTTCTGACG
>JBBAAT010000037.1:0-13862 GCA_041658145.1 Bacteroidales bacterium
TAGAAAATAAACCGGCTGTTAAAATAAATCTTGGGCTTGATACCCCTGCCTTTTTATAAGTTTCATATGCGCTTAAGCCCATTAATGTAACTGGAATAAAACTTGAAGCCCCTTGTCCTGTCTTTCCTGCATATACTTTGCCCAAACCCGGAACCACAGCCGACATCATTCCTGCAAGGAAACCCGATTTGTGTCTTGTCTTTTTATATTCTTTATCCAGTTGAATGATTTTTTTTTCCTGTTCATTGATATCATTATATGAATAGGTAAAAGATTTTGATACTCTTGAAAAATTTGATGTATCCCTTGATAAAAGATATATTCCTGAAAGCTGAAGATTCCTGTATTCTTTGCTTTTTGAATTAACAGTATCAACTTTTTTTAATTGTTCTATCCCACTTGAATAATTTTTTGACAGTGTAAAAGAATAAGCAGAAAGGAATCTGGATTCATTGAAACTCGAATTTGAAAGGCATACAGCGCTAAAGTAGAATGCTGCGGAATCGAAAATGTTATTATTGTAATAAGCATATCCAAGTAAATAATAAATTGAATCTTTTTGCTCAGTAGAATAATTTGTGAAATTCATTTCATTTTGAAGAAGCGTGATGCAATCTTCAGCCATATTATTTTTCAATAAATACTTCGCAAAAATCATTTGGTCATGAAAGCTTTGATTAACCTGAGCATTTGCCAAATAAATTGCCGAACAAAACATTAACAAGACAAACAATTTCTTCATCGGTTCTTCAAATGGTATTTATCAGGTTCGTCAATTGCATAACCATTCTCGTCAAATTCTTCAATAGGGATATCGTTTATTGCGCTCATGTTGCAACGCAGCAACCTGTCGGCTGACATAAAAATTCCCTTAAACAATCCTAATTCATTAATGGCTTTCTTACTGTAATTGGAACAGGATATCTGATAAATGCAATGTCTGAAAAGCTGTGGTGAAATAATATTCTGATAGACCAGCATGGCTGTGGTAGCGGCTAAAGAAAAAGGATTATATCTGGCAATTTTTTTTTTATGACTATATTTAATAGCAGACTTGTTATTAACCTGCATTTTTCCCCTGTAATTATTATCTCCTGCTACAATATTAAAATCTTTATTTTCAATAAATTTAATATCAACGGGCAGGCTTTGACACAAGCTTCTGCCTGAAATAAAAGAAGACAGAAATAATAAGATAAAAGATAGTTGTTTCATTAATAATTAAATTAAAAAATATATCCAAGGCTTATATTTGGCATTACATAAAAAGTAACTTTTTTCATTTTATCATAATTACTATTATACTTAATCCTGAATACTTTTGGATTGGATAAAGGTAAAACCATAAGGGGACATTCCTCTGAATTTGCCGGATCATTTTCAATAACTGAACCTAAGTACATACCGATATCAACAGAGGTTTTAATAATAAAGTTGTATTTAATATATGAATTTCTGCCATATATTAATTTAAAGATATTTGCTTTGTTGTTAAAGATATATTTTTTTTCGGTAGGAGGGGCATAAAGGTTGTTGTATGTGCGGTTTTCATTCAATGTACCTGAAAAATGTTCAAATGCAATCCCCATAAAATAGCCGATCGGCATAGGCATATTTGTTTGAAGGAAATTTCCGAAATCAAAGCCTAACTCCCATGAGTGTCCACGGAGAGAAACATCTGCAACCTCATTATTACCCGTGTAATAATTATTTTCTTTTGTTAAAAAAATTGTGTTTGAATACCTGTGTAATGAATATGCTGCTTTTAACATTAAGCCTTTTCCTATGCAAAAATTATAATTCAAATTGTATTTTTTTTGAAAAAAAGTATTAAAAATATCAGTGGAAATAACATTTCTTTTGCCTAAGAAACCTATTTGTCCATGGGTTTTGATCGTAAGAATCAGCATTAGTACAAGTATTATTATTTTTTTCATTTAATTATTTTTTCATTTGTTTTTATTGCATAATAGATACTGTTCAGAAAATATGCTTTCGACATCTTATAACGGGTTGTTTCAGAATAAAAGTTACTTTTTTTAGATGAGATATCGTACGAATAATATAATACTCTATGTGCGTACCTGTCAGATCCGTTATTAATAGCGTCACAAAACCTGTATATGATGGTGTACCAGAAATATGGGTTTATAACATTAATTGATTTCATTAATTTGGTCTTGTCATCAAAACTATATACTTTCAGATAGCTGATGGCTTTCAGCTTATTATTTTTGAAAAGTTTCCAATATGAAGGATTAAGTTTGAAGAGGTCAAATTCTTTTAATTTGCCGGGTTTTTCATCGGAATCAAAATAAATAACATCTGATTTAGTATCCCCATCATTGGAATTGATAAATGTTGTAGATAAAATAGCATATTCATATTCCATTTTAGTACGGAGACTCCGGAGTGAGAGTTCACTCAATTCAATAATCTCTTTCTCCGGGAAATATTTAGATGTCATTTTTCTTAATTCATTAAAATAAGAAGGACTTTTTTGTTCAGCAAGAATTAACCTGTCGTGATAGCCATAGAAATGGTCTTCAATAAAAGAAATATTATCGAGTAATATAATTTCGCGATTGTTTTGTGAAAGTGAGCTGTACAATGAATTGTTAAGAAGATTGTTTGCATAATCCTTAAATTTAATACTGTCTTTTGAACAATATTCTTTCAGGTATTTACTTTTCAGGCTGTCGTTTTCAGAATAATACAATGCTATTGTCAGCAGGCATTCATTAATATTTTTCTTTAATGCAATATTCTGAAAATACAGGAATGCTTCATCGTAGGTTTCAAAGGCAATATTAGCGGTATCAATAAGGTTAATATCTTTAATTTTTGAAAATTTTACACTGTCAGGTATAATTAGTTTTAATTTGTGAAGAATGCCTTGTTTATCGTCATGTTTTTTAAACATATCCGTCAGAAATCCATGATTTTTCAATTTGCTGTCTACATATACTGCCCTTCTTATGGACTCTAAGAGATAATAAATATAATTCTCATTATCAGGATTAAGTAAATAATAAATAAATGACCTTTTGATGCATTCTTTAAATTTATTTTCCGTCAGCAGTATGTTAAGCACTTCTGTTTTTGCAAGTTCCTGAAACCTGGAAAATTCGTCTTTATCAATAATAAATTCCTGTTTCCCACTTCTTCTTTTTGCAGAATTAATATATTTATTAAGAAATGAAATTCTGTTGCTCAGATCGGGGTGAGTTGACATGAGATCTTCAAGTGATTTGGATATAGTTGAATCGTTTCCTTTTTCAGTGCTATCGTTCTTAGCCATATTAACCAAGTGTGATTTTCTTTGCGTTTCTTTTTCAAAATTTTCAATTTCTCTGAATTGCATAAAGTTGCTTATTCCATAAAAAATATCATAACCTCCGTTTTCAGCAAGTACAAATCCCAAACTATCGGCTCTGCTTTCCGATGCTCTGTCGTATTTTGCATGTTTTAACAGTAGTGAAGTATTATCATTTCTGTTCTTCTTTGTATAAATCTTCAGCCCTTTTAAATAGCTTGTCTTTACATCATTATTAATATAATGTGAAAATTCATGTGCCAGAACAATTGCAAGACCTGCTTCATTTACCACATCGGCGAACAGCCCGATATTGAAGAATAATGATCCATCATGTATAGCAAAAGCGTTATATTCTGCATCCCTCACAAGATAAACATGTACACAAGTATTATCTTTCAAACTGTCTGGCAAGGTTTGATTAAGTACTTTATTAAGGTATGTTTCCAATTGGTCCCAAGCCAGGTATGTGTAGCCTGAAGTAAATAATTCCTGCTTCCCATAGGATTCCATCTCAGCAAATCTCTTGATATCCCTTTTTTTATATCCTTCAACTAAGGCATTTGAAGTTATATCATATCCCTTTTTTATATCAAATATGTATTTGCCTGGAATTGTATCGGGAAACTGATAGCATTTTAAGTTCAATTTTTGTGAGAAAGCATATTCTGAAACTGTCAGGAAAAAGAAGGCAATCCACAAAGTATAATAGCGCATAATTTTAAATATATTTACCTTGCAAATATAATTCTTTAAATTGCATGTTTGGTTATTCAGGTTTATATGAAAACTTATTTTTCCTATTTTTGTCAAAAATAGGTTAGACTTTATAGTTTTATGATCGTTTTAAATTATTTGCTTGCAGGATTAATATGGATCATTTCCATAATGCCATTCTTTATCCTTTATGGCATTTCGGACTTTTTATTTTTATTTTTTTATTATGTCATAAGATATAGGAAGAAAGTAGTTTTTACCAACCTTAGAAATTCCTTTCCTGGTAAGTCTGAGAAAGAAATAAAAAAGATCGCCCGTAAATTCTATCACAACCTTTGCGACTTAATTGTTGAAGTGATGAAAGGGAAAACAATTTCTTCCAAAGGAATGTTAAGAAGAATTCGATACATAAACCTTGACATTGTTGACAGATTATATAATGAAGGAAAGAGTGTTCTCGCAGTCTGCGGTCATATTGGCAATTGGGAATGGATAGGGATGTCAATGAAATATGTATTTAAACACAAATCTTTTGCAGTTATAAAACCATTGACAAGCAAATTTTGGGATGATTACATGGCAAAGCTTAGGCTGCGTTTTGCCGGAGAAGGACTTGTTCCGTTTAAACAAACTTTTCGCGTATTGGTAAAGAACAGGGAATATATTACTTTAACCTTGCTTGCCGGCGATCAAACACCCACTAAAAGTGAAATTGAATACCGGACAACTTTCTTTAATCAGGATACTCCTTTGTTTATCGGTATCGAGAAAATCGCCAAATCACTTGATATGGCTGTATTATTTTTTAATATTCAAAGAATAAAAAGAGGGCGCTATGAAGTTGAAATTTCAATATTGACCGAAAATCCTAAAGAGACAGCCGATAATGAAATAACGGAAATGCATGTCAGATCGCTTGAAAATGCAATAAAAGATCACCCTGACAACTGGTTATGGAGCCATAAAAGATGGAAACATAAAAGAGATTAAAAAATTCAGAATTCAGAATGCAGAATGCAAAGTGCAGAATTTTGAATTCGGAATTAGTGTTGTGTTAAGAGTGATATGTTGAATGGATTGCTTCGTCGCCTGCCTCGCCGGACAGGCAGGTTCCTCCTCGCAATGACGTCATTGCGAAGCCGACGAAGGAGGGTGAAGCAATCTTAGTGAGTAGAATAAGTTTAACATAACATTAGTTAGAAAAAAACCTTTAATTTGCAATTCTGAATTCGAATAATGACAAAAACAAAAGTAGCTGTAGTTATTCTTAACTGGAACGGGAAACGTTTTCTTGAAAAGTTTCTGCCGTTGCTTATTCAGTATAATTCGCTCATTGCAGAGATTATTATTGCAGACAATGCGTCAGATGACGATTCCGTTGATTTTCTCAAAAAATACCACCCTGATATCCGAATCATTCAGAACACCGAAAATGGTGGATTTGCTGAAGGATACAATGATGCACTTTCGCAAGTGGATGCGGAATATTATGTGCTGTTAAATTCAGATATCGAAGTTACGGAAAATTGGATTGATCCCGTAATTGACTTAATGGATAAAGACAAAAGTATTGCTGCCTGCCAACCTAAAATCAGATCGTTTAATAATAAGGAAGAATATGAATACGCCGGGGCTGCGGGGGGCTATATTGATAAATATGGCTATCCTTTTTGCCGTGGTCGTATATTTCAGTCTCTTGAAAAAGATGAAGGACAGTATGATGATGTAGCCGAAATATTTTGGGCAACAGGTGCATGCATGTTTGTGAGGGCAGAGTTATATCATAAGCTGGGTGGGCTCGACAACGATTTTTTTGCTCACATGGAAGAGATCGATTTTTGCTGGAGGTTGAAGAATACAGGGTATAAGATCATGTACTGCCCATATTCCGTGATATTCCATGTGGGAGGAGGAACCTTGCCCAAAAACAATCCGCGTAAAACTTTTTTAAATTTCAGAAATAATTTTTTCCTTCTTTATAAGAATTTGCCTTCAGGGAAGCTGTTCACTGTGTTTTTCGTCAGGTTTTTCTTGGATGGTTTGGCAGGGATGAAATTTCTATTTGAAGGTCATTTTAAAGATGTCTTTGCAGTTACTAAAGCTCATTTTTCATTTTATTCTTCTATTGGCAAACTCAGAAAGAAGAGAAAGTTAATTAAACATTTGGATGTGTCTTGTATATACAGAAAATCGATTGTTTTTGAACATTACATAAATAAGAAGAATTCCTTTGTTCAATTGAATACTAAATACTTTTCGAAATAAAAGATTCAACAGCCAGCCTGTAAGAATCTAATCCAAAACCCGAAATACTTCCTTTGCATTTGGGTGCAATTAAAGAAATGTGCCGGTATTCCTCTCTTGCAAAAATATTTGAGATGTGAACTTCAATAACGGGAGTTTTTATTGAAGCAATAGCGTCAGCAATTGCAACGGAAGTATGTGTGTATCCTCCTGCATTCAGGATGATCCCGTTATAACCGAAGCCAACTTCATGAAGTTTATTTATGATATCACCTTCCACGTTGCTCTGGTAATAATCTATATGATGCGAAGGAAAATCATTTTGCATTTTATCCAGAAATTCCTCAAACGATACATTGCCATAGATAGCTGTTTCCCTTATTCCGATCAGGTTCAGGTTAGGTCCGTTAATGATAATGAGCTTCATGTTAAAAATTTTAAAGATTTTTTGCAAATATATTGAATAAAAAATATATTTTTGCTGTATTATCAATGTAGGGGTGCCTTAACATTACGGGCTGAGATCATACCCATTGCACCTGATCCGGGTAATGCCGGCGAAGGGAGTAAAATTTTAACCGGAATTTATTTCACCCCTGTATGTTGTAATTAAATTATAAATTATGAATATCCGTATTTGTACCTAAAAATTAATTAAAATATGAAAATCAATTTGTTTACCCCTAACCCTAAAGGGAGTAAATTGATTTTCTTCACACCCTTTAGGGACGGGGTAAATGAAGAAAATCAATTGAAGCAATTAGGCATATAAACGAATATTCATTTTCACTATTGTCCGACAAAATTAAATATAATCGTTCCTACGGAACTTGAAATATTTCGTAAATGCTTATTCTACCGATATTTTGTCCCGATAGGGACATAATGTTGGTAGAAAAAATTGATCAGTCAAAAAAGTAAGCCCCGTAGGTGGCGAAATATATGAAAAGGTCTGATAACACAATGATTGAATCATATTAAAAATATTTTACTCGGACAATAGTGATTCATTTTATAAACTTATGATCATTCTTATTAACAACATCGAACATTCTGTTTCACATCCGGCAAGTATTTCAGATGTTCTTACAACTCTTAAAATTGAAAACACAAAAGGAACTGCAATTGCCGTGAATAACCAGGTGATCCCAAAAATTGAGTGGGAAAAATATAATCTGAAAGAAAACGACAGTATCACTGTTATTAGAGCTACACAGGGTGGGTAGAAAATTGGTCAATGGTCATTAGTCAATAGTCAGGGATTATTGCTAATAATAAAGAAATAACAATTTTCAATAAAAAATAAAATAACTATTAATAAAATGAGTCATAGCATTATTAAAACGGAAAACATTATTTCACGGGAGCCTTTTCTCGGATCGAAAAAGATTTATGTAAAAGGAAGCATTCATGACATTCGTGTCGCAATGAGAGAAGTCGCACTTACAGATACTGTTTACAGTAAAACCGGAACTAATGAAAAAAATCCCTCGGTTACTATATATGATACCAGTGGTCCATATACAGATCCGGATATCGAAATTGACATTACTAAAGGCTTGCCACGTATCGGAGAAAAATGGATAAAGGGTAGGGGAGATGTAGTTGAGCTTGCGGAGGTAAGTTCTGAATACGGGAAACTCCGGCTTAACGACAGGTCGCTTGACAAAATACGGTTCCCCAACCTTCATAAACCTCTGAAAGCTAAACAGGGTAAGAATGTAAGCCTTATGTATTATGCAAAGCAGGGGATCATCACTTCCGAAATGGAATATGTCGCCATTCGTGAGAACCAACGCATTGATGAAATCATCCCGAGTACTCGGGAGGGTTTTCAGCATAAAGGATTCAGCTTCGGGGCAAATACACCCAAAGGATATATTACACCGGAATTTGTACGGCAGGAGATAGCTTCAGGCAGGGCTATCATTCCTTCGAACATCAATCATCCTGAGGCTGAACCAATGATAATCGGCAGGAATTTTCTTGTTAAGATCAATGCAAACATTGGAAATTCAGCAGTATCATCAAGTATTGAAGAAGAGATCGGAAAAGCGGTTTGGGCTTGCCGTTGGGGTGCTGACACTGTGATGGACCTTTCGACAGGAGAAAATATTCATGAAACGCGCGAATGGATTATTCGCAATTCACCTGTACCTATCGGCACAGTTCCGATTTATCAGGCGCTGGAAAAAATCGGGGGAAAAGCAGAAGAACTGACATGGGAAATTTTTAAAGATACCCTGATAGAACAGGCAGAACAGGGCGTTGACTATTTCACCATTCATGCGGGACTTCGTTTAAGCCACGTGCCTCTCACTATCAAAAGGCTTACAGGGATTGTTTCCAGAGGAGGGGCTATCCTTGCCAAATGGTGTCTGGCGCATCATAAAGAAAATTTTCTTTATACAAACTTTGATGAGATATGCGAAATATTAAAAGCATATAATGTCGGGATATCGCTTGGCGACGGGCTGAGGCCGGGTTCCATTCACGATGCGAATGATGCAGCGCAGTTTGCCGAGCTTAAAACTTCGGGCGAATTGACAAAGCTCGCATGGAAGCATAATGTTCAGACTATCATTGAAGGTCCGGGTCATATTCCGATGCACCTGATTAAGGAAAACATGGACAAACAACTTGAATATTGCATGGAAGCGCCTTTTTATACTTTAGGTCCTCTTGTTACCGATATTGCTCCCGGTTATGATCACATCACTTCAGGAATTGGCGCTGCAATGATCGGTTGGTTTGGCTGTTCCATGCTCTGTTATGTAACGCCTAAAGAACACCTGAGCCTGCCTGATAAAAAGGATGTTAAAGACGGCGTGATCACTTATAAAATTGCCGCACATGCCGCTGATATCGCTAAAGGGCATCCCGGAGCGCAATACAGGGACAATGCTTTAAGCAAAGCCCGTTTTGAATTTCGTTGGAACGACCAGATAAATCTATCGTTTGACCCTGACACGGCTCAGGCTTTTCACAATGTTAAAATGCCAGTGGATGACATAAAAACTGCACATTTTTGTTCGATGTGCGGACCTCATTTTTGCGCAATGAAAACAAGCCAGGAAGTACGGGAATCGGCAGAGAACGCCGGAATATCCGAGGATTTTATCAAAAAAGGCTTGGAAGAAAGAGCAAAGGACTTTGAAAAATCAGGATACGAACTTTATTTATAACTAATATTACGCAAACGGAATATATCATTGCGAGGGTGGTACGTGGTCGTCATTGCGAGGGAGGTTACGGAATACGTCATTGTAAGGGAGGTACGACCGAAGCAATCTCTTGACACACAATTATTAGATTGCTTCACTACGTTCGCAATGACGACATTACTGGCAAGCACTAAACAGCCTACCACGCACAAAAAGTTTACAGAAAAATAAAACTACCTTATGATGATTGAAATTTTTAAAAATGTATCTTCGTAAATAAAAAAAGGGTAAAAACCTTATCTATACACCTAATTTTGGAATACATTTAAGGTCTTACCTGAGGTATAAAGGAGTTATGTTTAATGCTGTTAAGAAAACGGGGAAATGAATTGATTAATTTGTATTTTTACAGAAAAAAATATGACAGTTTTGACACAGACACAAGTAATAAATCCAAATAAATTGCCTTTTTTGCAAGCTCAGGTATTGCAACAAATCTATTTAGCTCTCGCTGAAAAAAAGGAAACAACAATTCAAGATTTATCCGAACTAACTGACTACCCTAAAGAAAGCAAAATACTTGCTGATGCAATAAAAATGATTGTTGATAAAGGTTTTATTGAAGGTGATTTATTGAATGGCTTTTCAATACCAGAAAATTGTTTTGATTTATTTTCAAAAATTGTAAAAAGAAACGATTATAAACGAAAAGAATATTCTGAAAAAATTATAAAGTTTGCAGAATCCAAATACGAGACACCTTCTACTCTTTTTGAATTTGAACAAACTATTAGCGACCTTAATAAATTTGGTGTTATTCATAAGTGGTATGATTATTTGGAAGATTTCCCATATTCACTTATTGAAGAAAAAATTATTGAATATAAATTAAAACCGGAATCTTTAATTGTTGAGCCTTTTGCAGGTAGTGGTACAACTTTAATTTCTGCAAATTTATTCAAATGTAATGCAGTTGGCTTTGACGCTAATCCTTTGATGACTTTTATTTCGGAGGTAAAAACAACTTGGGATATTGATTTAGTTCTCTATAAAAAGGAAATTTCAAACATTAGTAAAAGGTTCGTAAAGGAAATTCATAACTTTGATAAATTACAACTTGATTTAGGTTTCATTAATTTAATGCCTAAAAAAGAAATTAATCAGTGGCTTAGTCCTGCTTTACAAAAAGAAGTTATTTTACTAAAAAACCTTGTTGATGAAATTAAAAATAAAAAAATAAAAAATCTTCTTTTAATAGCATTATCAAAATCTTGTTTTGACGCTTCTTATGTTTCCTTATGTCCCGGCACAACATTTTATCCATTTAGAGAAAAAGAGGATTTTTGGGATTTATTTACAAAAAAAGTAATTCAAATTTATAATGATTTAAAAGCTGTTCAGAAACATAATCATTATGGGAAATCCGAATTAATTACTGATACTTGTCTTAATGCAAAAAAACATTTAAAACCTAAATCTATTGATTTTATTGTTACATCGCCTCCATATCCCAATGACTTAGAATATACCCGACAAACCAGATTAGAACTATATCTTCTTGATTTTGTGAAGAGTATGGATGATGTACAGCAAATCAAAAGGAAAATGGTAAAAGGTAGTACAAAATTAATATTCAAGGAAAGCGATTCAGAAACGTATGCTATGAAATTTGATGATGTTAAAATTGTAAGTGACAAAATTTACGAACAAACAAAAGATAAAAACTGGGGGTTTGATTATCCAAGAATGGTTAGAGAGTATTTTGGAGACATGTATTTGTGTATGCTGGAATTTCATGGTTTAATGAAAAAAGATGCAAATTTCCTTCAGGTTGTTGGCGACCAGACAATCAAAGGCGTATATATTCCTGTTTGCGACATTTTAATTAAAATGGCTCAAGAAATCGGATATAGAAATTGCAGGAAAGAATTGTTTAGAATGAGAAGAAGTACAGGACATAATATTTTATTACCAGAAGAAATAGTTATTATTCAAAAATAGTTTATGAATCCAAACGAAATATTTACATTCCCTGTTGAAAATAAATCAGTAGAAGCAAAAAAGGCAATAAAAAATCACTATTGCAAATTTTTGGAAGGCAAATGCGACAAGCAAAGCAGAACAATAAATTACCCAATGGGTGTATGTTCTGTAAACCATAGTAAAACTAAACCTATTATCTGCCCTCATAGGTTTTTAGAAAACAATATTGTATTTCAAGACGCATCAAAAGCGGTATTTGGTACAACCAATAATGTACTTCTCTTTTCGGAGGTTCATTTATCAAATGTTGGCAGTTTCGATTTTGTATTAGTAAAACATAAACCTATAAGCAATAAGATTGATGATTTTTGTATTGTAGAATTTCAATCAGATTCAACTACTGGCACAGGTGAATTGGTAAGGGCTTTGAAAGACTTTATGAAGGGAATAGATGTTTTGGAAAACAAGTACAAATTTGGAATGAATACTTACAATACTATTAAACTTTCATACATCCAAATGCTTATAAAAGGACAGGTAATGGAAAAATGGAATAAAAATATAGTTTGGGTAATGCAGAAGTTTGTTTATGATAATATGGTTAAGCGTTTCAAACTTATTGATTTAGATTATAAACAGCAAGACTATACTAAATATTTTATTTATGATTTAAAGCAAAATAAGGGTATATACAATCTTCAATTAGTTGACAAGACTTCTACAACAGTAAGCAATTTATTAAGAGCTTTTACTCATCAACCTACCCCCAGTTTAGATGAATTTGTGTCTGTACTTGAAAATAAAATCAAATTAAAATTAGGATTATTTATTGAATAAAAACAGCACTAAAACATAACAGGCGTTTGCTTTCAGTGGCGGGACTGTGGCTCGTAGGATAGGAAAGTAATAAATTTAAACGGCAGTATTTTGTAGAAAATGCAGTGGGTTAACATCACCACCGAAAAGTAATCGCCGGTTCGTTATGCGCCAAACGGGAGAGGGTAAATGAATAACAAAAATATTCCGAAGCTTATAGTAATAACAAGTCCCGAACCTGTGAACAATGAATTTGAGATTATCAATTCTCTGTTCAACGAAGGATTGGAATGTTTGCATGTAAGAAAACCTGATTATGATTTGCCGGAACTTGAACATTATGCTTAATGGTAATACGACAAGGGAAAAACTTGTTCTTTGATTGAAAAATTATCAGGAAAGAATTTTTCTTTAATTTTGTTTCTTACGTCTAAATGGATTAATGAACTAAAAACTCACCGATTATGGATAAAGGAATTAATATTGCAATAAACCAATATCTTTCATTAATTAGAAAGAATCATAAAGGTATTGAAAAGGCGATTCTTTTTGGTTCGTATGCAAAAAATAATGAGAGGCAGGATAGTGATATTGACATAGCATTAATTTTTGATAAGCTGAATGACGATGATAAGTTTGATTTACAAGTTCAACTTATGTTACTTGCATCTCAAGTTGACACTCGAATAGAACCACATCCTATTTCAAAAAAAGATTTTAATTCTAATAATCCATTTGTTATTGAAATAAAAAGGACAGGTGTTGAAATAATCTATAAAACCACCAAGCCCAACACGTGGTAAAAAATATTCCCAATCTTATAATAATAACAAGTCCCGAACCTGTGAACAATGAATTTGAGATTATCAATTCTCTGTTCAACGAAGGATTGGAATGTTTGCATGTAAGAAAACCGGATTATGATTTGCCAAAACTTGAACATTGGTTGCAGCAGATAAATATGCATAATCTGAGTAAAATCGTGATTCATTCGCATTTTGATCTGACAGAGAAAATACGGCTTAAAGGAATACACTTTACCAATGCATTTTTAAATCGGACACCCGAAAAAGATATTTTTTTTATTGTTCAAAAAGCAAATTCGGAAAAACTTTCAATTAGCGCTTCTGTGCATAAAACAGAAGAATTGAAAAGTTTAAAATTTAATTATGATTATATATTTTTGAGCCCTGTTTTCGACAGTATTTCAAAACAAGGCTATAAAAGCAACTTCAATCTAAAAGAATTGTCTTTAGATTTGAAAAATCTAAACAAAAATATGGTATTGTTAAATAAGAATAGAGATTGCTTCGCTTCGCTCGCAATGACGCTCAATACAAACGTCATTGCGAGGGAGGAACGACCGAAGCAATCTAAAAATATATACCAAATTACCTATGCTAAAAATATTAAAGTGATAGCTTTAGGCGGAATTGATGAAGGAAATATCGGGCTTGCATTACAATCAGGATTCGCAGGGGTGGCTTTGTTGGGCGCAATCCTCCTTATTTCCCGAACGAAATTAATTTCCTTAGCTAACGAAAGAGTACGTACTTTGTAGTAGGCTCTTTGTGTTGCCGATTTTCGCAATGGTGTTTAAAAAACCCGAGCGCAATCCTGGT
>JBBAAT010000038.1:0-13541 GCA_041658145.1 Bacteroidales bacterium
CTCTGTTTCCTTTTGTTCTAAAACCTGCATAACTGACATAATAATCGTAGACAGGCAATATCTCTCCTTTGGCGAGCAACATATTTTCAGCATCATTAAAGCGCTTTCCCATATCAACAGGCCTGCCTGTCCGGTAGGCAGGTAACACATTTTTCGAAATCACCTTGCTCTGTGCTAATGACAAAAGAATACCAAACAGGAAAATACCCAAACCAAAATGACTAATAAGTGAAGATTTGTTTTTTTGTGTTCGGTATAATCTGAGCAGAATATCTATTGAAGAAACTGCCGCAAACAAGCAGGCAAATGCCATTATTAAGTAAGAAGGATTGTTGATGTCGGAATAGAAATATAGCAGCGCTGTCAGAATAACAGATATAATAAATGAAAAAAACAATTTAATAAAAAAAACCTTTTTTTCATTGAAGCCATATTTTAAGTATTGTGTAAAAGCAATTAATATTCCTGTAATAGATGCAAAAGGTAATTGCCATGCGTTGTAATAAGCAAGCCTGTTGGAAGGCGGGGATATGTTTGTTCCAATAAGCCTATTGATTAAGGGAACAGAAGTAGAAAAAATAATTTGAAAAGCTGACAGCATAAGAATCACAGCGCCAATAAACATCCAAAACTCTTTTGAAAACACTTTTTCGCTCCGGCTTTCAGGAAACATTTTTACACGGGAAAAAAGTAACAGAATTGGAATGAAAAAAAACGCGGATAAAAATACAGCCAGATGCCAGGTGAGTCCTGTGCTTCCGAAAGCATGGGCGGAAGTGTTGCTCAGCAAACCACTCCTGGTGAGGAATGTGGAATAAAGCACAAAAACATAAGCCAGAATAGTGAGAAGAAATGCCGGAAATAAATATTGTTTATTGATTTTTGAAATCATTACCAAATGCAAGGAAGCAACAAGAATGATCCATGGAACCAGCGATGAATTCTCTACGGGGTCCCACGACCAGAAACCTCCAAATGTAAGGTCCTGGTATGCCCACGCACCTCCCATTAACAAGCCTGCGCCAAGTACTAGTATTGCAAAAGACAACCATGGGATAACAGGTTTCAGCCATTCTGCATAACTTTTTTTCCACAAAGCTGCTACCGCATATGCAAAAGGCACAATAACCGAGGCAAAGCCAAGGAAAAGTACAGGAGGATGAGCTTTCATCCATACATTCAACAAAAGCGGATTCAATCCTGCACCATCAGTGATATATTGCAGGTAGTTCGGATAACTGAAAAAAGAAGAGCCGACATTCTCAGGTGCTTCACGCAATAGCATGAACGGGTTATTACCGATCTTCAGCCCTAAGATGTGTACGCCTAATATTGTCGATGTCAGAAAAAGCTGTGATATGGAAATTACTGTCATTACAGGCATTTCCCAATCGCGTGTGCGATACATTAAAAAAATACCGATTAAGCCCTGGAAGAATATCCATAAAAGGAAACTACCCTCCTGTCCTGCCCATACACTCGAAAGTAAAAAGCCAAAGGACAGGTCTTTTGATGAATGCCGCCATACATGATTATATTCGAAATAATGATTTAAAGTTATATAGACCAAAATACCAAAAACACCCAGGATTGAAAAGAAATGCAACCTGAAAAGATGCCTTGCACGAAATCGCCATGTACGGAAATTGATCTGATTTTCACTGCATGAAAATAAATAGAATACAGCAGCAAGCAGCAGCGATATAAAAGAAGCCCAAATCAATATCTTTCCTGCAAATCCAATAGCAATATGTTCCCCGATAAATTGCATTTTCTTTGTTACTGTTCAGGTACTAATGAAAAAACTCAAAAAAAAACTGCCACTAAAGGGCACTAAGTTACAAAAAGCCCCAAGAATCAAATTCCAAACCCCAAATTCCAAGCCCGGGATTTTCATAGTTTATTTATAATGGAGGCAAGAATCAATTTTAGTTCTGATGATTCCTTAACCAAATATTCGCTTCTTTTCACATCTCCGATCTTCAAGTGATTAAATATTCGCAGATATTTTTTTTGTTTTTTTTGAATTTTGAATTTGGGGCTTGGAACTTGTAGGATAACCCCGTGATTCTTCATAATTTGTTCCGCTCAAAGTATAACTGAATTATCACTTGGGGATTACAGAAAGCACAGGTATTTTAGACCGGCTTATAATATCCGAGGCATTGGAACCAAGAAATCTTTCGCGGCGGTTGCTTTCCTGCTGAGTCATGATCATGATCAAATCACCGTCTGTTTCATAAGCGTAATCAAGAATAAAAGAGGTAAGTCCGCCAATGATCCTGTCGCCATGAATGATGTGTGCAGTTGTGTAAATATCACGCTTTTCAATAAATTCCCTTACCTGCTTCAGTTGCTCTGTAAGATGGGTAACCACTTCATTTTCGTTTGTCAGTAAAATGGAAACAATACGAATGGTAGAATTGTAATATTTAGCAATTTCAATGGCCCTCGCCACTTTCTGCTGAGTTTCTTTGGTAAGATCGAGAGGCAGAATGATCGTATCAAACTGTTCGCGTATGTTGGTTCCGTTAAATGTGAGTACAGGGCATGGCGCTTCTCTGATAACACGTGAAGTATTCGAGCCGATAATATATTTCTTGTGTTCCGGATCAGAGCTATTGGCAGCCATTACAATAAACCGTGCATAAATATCTTTTGACACCTGTACTATCATATCGTGTACCTTGCCTTTCAGCAACAAGTGGTTAACTTTTATCCACGAGTTTTTAGAAGCGCTCTCGGAAATCTTTAGCAGGCGGGCATTACAACTTTCTTCATAATCATTTTTTTTTTGTTCTGAAGATTCTCCGAATAACTTTCCGAAAGCAAAAAGGCTGTTGCTTTCCGGAATAACGTGTAACAGGGTGATTTCCACATTCAGCAACTTTGCCAATGCATACGCCTGCTCCAGTGCAAGAAGAGACTGCCCTGAGAAATCTGTCGGAACAAGAATATTGCTGTAATGTCCTTTCATTTGTATACTATTCTACCGAAAATATTAAATATTCACTGATGTTACGCAAATATAATAAATGATTCGCTGTGGCTAACTAAATTTGGAGGTCAGGCAGAGCCGTCCCCATTTCGGGACGTGTCGAAGCCCAACCAATACATATTCACTCTTCGACACAGCCGCTTCCTCACAATGCCCACGCAATGGCTGGCTCAGAGTGACACTAATCAAAAAACATTTAATATGCGTAACATCAAATATTCAGATACAATAAATTCATTAAATTTGCATTTCATAAAAAATGCAAATTAACATATTTTGTTTAAAATAATCTTTATTTATTATGAAAAAAATTGGTGATTCTGAACTTATCCTTAACTCCAACGATAGCGTTTACCATCTCCATCTGCTTCCTGAACATATTTCCGGGGACATATTAATTGTGGGTGATCAGGGTCGGGTAGAAACCATTTCGAAATATTTTACAAATATAGAATGTAAAATTCAGAACAGGGAATTTGTCACTCATACCGGCACTTACAACGGAAAAAGAATAACAGCATTGTCCACAGGTATCGGAACAGACAACATCGACATCGTAGTTAATGAACTGGATGCACTGGTAAATATAGACCTTAAAACCCGCACCATTAAGGAAAAACTGACCAGCCTGAATATTGTCCGTCTTGGAACTTCAGGTGCACTCCAGGGTGATATTCCTGTCGACGACTTTGTAATGTCCACTCACGGCCTGGGTTTCGACGGCTTGCTGAATTTTTATCAGACTGAAAAAAATATTTTCGAAGAAGAAATTACAGAAGCATTTATTAAGCATACCGGATGGGGGGCAAAACTTGCAAGACCATACACTGTGAAGGCTTCTGACAGCCTGGTAAACAAACTTGGTGAAGGATTTTTCAAAGGTATCACGGCTACTGCTTCCGGTTTCTATGGCCCGCAAGGCAGAAAATTACGCATTGATCTATCTGATCCTTTGCTGAATGATAAAATTGAAACCTTCAACTTTAAAGGCCATCGCATCACCAATTTCGAAATGGAAACATCCGCACTTTACGGACTTGGCACTATTCTCGGACACAATACACTTACCATCTGCACCATCATTGCTAACCGCGTGAGTAAGCAGTACAGCAAGAATTACCACCCTGCTGTAGAAAAAATGATACAGATAGTTTTGGACAGAATCACTGCATAATATGAATGGTCATTTGTAGTTATTTATGGTAATTTATTGTGTGCCGGTAGTAAAGTGAAGCGGTAATACCGATGCGGTATCTGTAACAGTCTCCCAAAGTTTCGGGATACTGTAACAGCTACTCTTTCGGCATTATACCAAATTTCAATGGACTATTTTGTTATAAGTAAATGGTATAACAGGTAACGATTTGTTGATTTAAATTCAAACATTTTTATCCGGTATGTGTATTAATTAAAAATTATTATGTAAATTTGTATCATTAAGAAAACAAAAGTAACTACTCAACAGCTTAAAAGGCAATAATAGGAAGTTTTTTACAAAATTTTTACCACATAGACACAATAGAAACATAGAATACCACATAGCTGTATATGCCGATAACACAGAAATATTTAGATGAACTTACCTGTAAAATAAAGTTAATCTATGTGAACATAGCAAAGCGATATCACGAACACCTTTAAAAATAAAAATTAATTGTGAGTAAACCTATCTAACTATGATACTATGTGGTAAAAAAATACATTAGTTTCAACTTGCTGAGTAGTTACAAACAATACCTTCTTATTTTTTCACTCAATAATTCTTTCACTTTATATTATTTTTATGGAATACAACACAACCCGCGAAAACATTCCTATTACCGAATACGGCAGGAATGTAAAAAAAATGATTGATTATACAATCACTGTTGATGACCGCGAAAAAAGGAACAAACTGGCAAAAGCCATCATTAATGTAATGTCGCAGCTCAACCAGCAAATGCGTGATAATAATGAATATAAACACAAACTGTGGGATCACTTGTTTATTTTATCGGACTTCAAATTAGATGTAGATTCCCCATTTCCTATACCCCAGAAGATTTCGATTGATCATAAACCTGAAAAAATTTCCTACCCAACTTACAATATTGCTTTCAAGCATTATGGAAATAATATAGAGCGGATCATTAAAAAAGCAATTGAAATGGAAGATGTTCCTTCGAAAGACGCATTGATAAAGACTATTGCTAATCACCTGAAAAAATCATACCTGAACTGGAATCGCGAATCGGTTACAGATGAAGTAATAGCGGGACATCTGGAAATGTTATCAGGAGGCAAACTAAAACTGGCCGGAGATGTGAGGCTCAGTAATACAAATGATATCCTTGCAAGCAACAAACGCAGGATCAACCAAAGCCAAAATGAAAATCAAAACGGTAATACTAACAATCGCAGGAATACCAATACTTTTCAAAGGAATAAACCGCGACCTATCCCATAACAATAAAGGCATAGAGGTATAAGGTATAAAGGTATAAGGGAAAAGACCTATAACTTTCACCACCCCTATACCTTTATAACCTATACCTTTATACCTAAATAGGGTTTAATAATTCCCGCTCCACTTCCGAAGGAACCATTCGACTGATAAGAGAACAAGTATCAGAATGAATACCCATAATAGGTTGACCATTTCATTAAATCTCTTTTGAGTGAAGGAAACTGATTTAATGTCGTCCCTGCTATTTATGGCTTTTAGCAGTTCATCCAGTTGGTTGGGATAGAACAATTTTCCATCATGCTTTCGGGAAATGTTATACAATAATTTATGATCAGCTGTTGTACTTAAAGATTCAAGGTTGAGAGCAAGTACGTTGAATATTCCCGTTTTAGTGTAAATTTTATCCCCTGCTCTCACCTTTGCTTTATACCGGTATTCTCCTATGGGGAATATTCCTGCATTTAAATGATAAGCATTTGATGTTTTACTGAAGACAAATGGGTAGTCCTTATTTTCTTTGTTATAAATAATAAAATTGACCTCCGGTTCATTAATGAGTTCATAACTGTCGTTATACAACTCGGCATCAAACTCAACATTCTCATTTTCGTAATAGTTATTGTTCCCCTTTACTCTAAAGAAACTCTTGTCATCAGTAACAGCAAGGTATTGTACAAATTTACCAATCATTTCGTTGAAAATATCATGATTTTGATGCTGCATATAGTCTGTAAATTTCCATTTCCAAATGCCTTCGCCTGCGATCACGCATGTTTTCAGATTATCAACATGATTAAAAATCACCAATGGCTGTTTGGTCGCTACAGATCCTATTTTCTGATAAAACAACACATTCGCCGAATTAGAAGTTTTATAAGATCCGAAAGCCACGTACAATGGAGGAAGATCATCAGAAAAACGTCTGGCATCCTCGTTTATCGTAAACAGTGGGAAATCATTGTTGATTACAGGCAGCGCTTCATTTATTGAAGATTTTGTATTTACTGCAATACTCAGCCCTGCATTCAGCCCATTAAAAATATTGTAATTACTCTGCGCACCTAAAATATAAATAACCGGAATTTCGAATTTCTTAAGTGATTCAAGAATTTTCGAAGCAAAATTTGTCAACGAGGGAAGTTGGTGAAGAATAACCAGATTGAATCCTGTAAGCGGCTTGGTAAAATCATCGGTTAGATATGATTCTACATCATAATTATCATTCTTTTCAAGCGACTCCTTTATTGCCGCGATATCCGGATTTGGAGAGTTGGCAAGTATCAATATTTTTTGCCTCTGATCCAATACTTCCACAAAAAAATCCTGTTCATTATTGGCTAAAGTAACCTCATCTTTTATCGAAGATAAAATAACCCGATACCGCTGTATTCCGGACTGCTTAGCTTCAATTTCAAGAAAAACGGTTTGTGTTGAAGATGCAGTTGTAAAATCAAAGTTTTTGGCAAAAAGGGATTCATTTCCTTTTAAAACAATAAGTTTTGTGCTACTCCCCTTGCATTTATTAGCTGTAACAACGATCTCAACCGGAAATTTATTTCCGAGGTAAGCTATATGGTTATAATTAATCTTTGAAATAATCAGATCTTTATATATCGTTGTATCTCCCAAGGCAAGTGTATAAATTGGGAATGTCGCAAAATCAGAAACATAAAGCGGATTTTTTCCTTTGTTGTAAATACCGTCAGTGGCCAAAACAAGTGCACCAACATTGCGATTGGTATATCTGGTTTGAAATTCATCAAAGAATGCTGATACATCTGAGACTTTATCATCAAAAGCGCTTTTCAACTTATCGGTTACTTTATCTCCGAAATAGTATGTCTTTACTTCGTATTTCGATTTTAAGCCGTTGATGAGTTTATTTAATTTTTCGGGGTATTGGTTTTTATAAAAGGATGAATCTTTATTAATAAGAATCGACATCGAATTATCCTGCGCTATAATGATGATAGGTTTTTCAACATACCTGTACACAGATTTTACTAATGGCGAAAGGAGTAAGAAGGCAATAACCGTAACCGTAACAAAACGGATTACAGCCAGAGTTTTTTTCAGCCAACTGCTTATATTATACCTGTTATTCCTATAATAAAGCAATAATGCAACTCCTGCCCCCAAAAAGATGCAGAAGATGAGAAACCATAACGGATATTCGGTGGTGATGTTAAAACCCAATTTTCATGAATAATTCTGGATGGATACAAAAAAAAATATCAATGTATCAAAGTTACTCTTCCTATATATTCGTGTTTGGGACCTTCCATCTCTTTTACACTGATGACATAAACATAAACATCAATAACTACATCATCCCATGTGCCACTATTATTAAGTGTCCCATTCCATTTATCTCCAATAGTATTTGTATGGTAAATTAAACTTCCCCAACGGTTAAAAATATTTATCTGGAAACAGTCAGGGTCCCAGTTTATTCCTTGCGGGAAAAAATAATCGTTATCCCAATCACCATTAGGAGTAAAAGCAGATGGGATATAGATTGTGAAAATATCTTTAACTGTTATTGTATCGCTAATAGTATCGGTGCATCCGTTATTATCAGTAACAATAAGAGTGACAACAAATGTTCCGACACTGTTATATTTATGGTCAAATGCTATTCCACTTGCCGTCAAGCCATCTCCAAGTGTCCATTGCCAGCTTATAATATTACCAGAAGAATTATCAAGGAATGAAACGGGGTCATCCAATATAGTCAAAACTTTAGGATGTACTAAGAAATACGCAGTAGGGCCAGGAATAAAAACAATACTACCGGATGTTGTTGCCGTACAACCTCCATCATCTACAGTTACAGTATACGTACCTGATGGTAAATTTATAGCAGTTTGGGTAATCTGCGGAGGGTTTGTGTTCCAATTATACGTATATGTGCCATAACCACCATTGGCAGTAACAGTAACTGTTCCATCGCTACGGAAGCAAATCTCCGGCATGCTTGTAGTGGAAGCTGTTGGCCCGGGAATCTGTGTCACTATTCCTGTGATAGTTGCATTACAGCTATTGTTATCAGTGACAGTCACTATATATGTACCAGCCGGTATTCCGGATGCAGTTTGCGTATTTTGGGGAGGAACAGTATTCCAATAGTACTGGAATGGCTGTGTTCCCCCATTGACAGATATTTCAACTGAGCCATTTGAATAGCCACAATTTGCAGGAGTTGTATTTAGTATAGAAAGTACAGGTGGTGGCGAATCGGTAATGGTAACGTTGGTTGTGGCTGTGCAGTTGTTCGCATCAGTTATAGTAACAATATATGTACCGCCATGCACTCCCGTCATTGTTTGAGTATATTGAGGAGGAACGCAATTCCATTGGTAGTTATATCCTGGTGTTCCATCAGAGGCTGTAACAGTAGCTCCGCCATTCGAATGCGTGCAGGTTTCGTCGATAATGTTTGTAATGGATGCAAAAGGCGCTGGCTGATTATTAACTGTTGCTGAGGCTGTGGTTGTACAAGCACCATCAGTAACGGTAACTATATAAGTTCCGCCCGGAAGGTTAATAGCAGTTTGAGTGTTTTGAACAGGGTTTGTGTTCCAATTATACGTGTATATTCCACCAGGCCCTCCTGTTGCATTCACAGTTGCGGTTCCATCAAAATGTCCACAATGCTCATCTGTTGAGGAAGTAACAAGAATAATTGGTGACTGGGAGCCAACCGTAAATGAAGATGTATTTGTACAACCCGCAACGTCTGTAGCCGTAACCGAATAATTTCCTCCGGGAATATTTGTAAGATTTTGAGTAATGGCGCCATTAGACCATATATAGTTTACAGGTGGAGTAGGATTATTAACTGTAATAGTAATAGAACCATCATTAAGCCCTGCACAAGTTTCATCCTGAACATTCCCTGAAATAGTGATACCTGGAAGTGGGGTAGACTGTAAAACCACCATTTCCAAAACCTCCGATGAGGAACAACATTCCCAAGGAGTACAACTGCAACTAGCATAATCGGAGCAATAATGCACGCAACACGGATCGGATGCAAATCCAAAACATCCGGACAGTGCACATCCTGGTGCCTCAGGAACATTATCACAACACCATGCATAACTACCGCCTCCGCAAGCAATTGATACTGCATCAGGTGCTGCGTAAGGTTGTTCAACCCAAGAACAGCATGCTCCGTATTGAGTTTGGGGCTGGCCACAAATTATAAATCCGCTGGGGGGGGTTCCAAGTGGCGGGCATGCCCTTGTACTACCACCTTTTAAGGCGGTTGCACCATTAAACAATTCAGGTTGCGTAACCTGAGATTGTTTCTGATTGCCATGAACGATTTTGCTTCGTATTCCGGGGGAAGAATATGAAAGACCTCTTGTTGTATACATAATAACCCTATACCACAACTTGATTTTATTTAAGTTAGAACCAGGTATAACATCATTATACATAAATCGGATATTACCGTGTTCAGAAGACATAAGAATACTATTATACCTTTCAATATATGGGTTATAGTTTTCTGCATGGAGATCAAGCAATGACTTGATATTGGCAGAAGCTAAAGAAGAATAATTAATACTATCATAACTTCGTTCCACCTGAACACGATATATATCAGGATCAGGATTATTTTCCCAAACTAAGTGTGCGATGGTATCTTTATAAATACCCAAAAATGTATACGCATCTGTAATAATATAGTCTGCCGGCTTTGTTATTTGCTGATCCGTGTTCTGGCAAATAACCGACAGCCAAACATTTGTTATTATTGTCAGAAAAAGACTTTTTTTCATTTCACAATAAGATTAATTTAAATATAAATATTATTTACTGATATAATGACGAATGTATATGATTATAGTTGCCTCTTAAAAATATTTATTAATATGTATCCTAAATTCCCTCGCACAAAAAATGCACGAATTTGAAAAATAAGTTACCAAGTACAACAAGGAAACAAATATATTGAATTTTCTCCAACATCTATAATTTCCATTTGTTAAAAAACATTTACGTTTGCATACCACCGCAAACACTAATCACTTGGCCGTTCACATAGTTAGAAAGTTCAGAGGCAAGGAAAATAGCAACATTTGCAACATCATCCGTAGTACCCACGCGTTTCAATGGGATATTTTCTATCCATTTTATTTTAATATCTTCAGGAAGTTTTGCTGTCATTTCAGTTTCGATAAAACCAGGAGCTATCGCATTGCAGCGAATATTCCGGGAGCCAAGTTCTTGTGCAATTGATTTAGTAAAACCAATAATGCCTGCTTTCGATGCTGCATAATTCGACTGCCCGGAATTTCCTTCAATGCCAACAACAGAGCTCATATTAATGATTGAACCAAACCTTTGTTTTATCATTATTTTCTGAACAGCTTTCGTTAAATTGAATACCGATTTCAGATTTACACTCATCACCATATCCCAATCCGATTCGGTCATACGGAGCAAAAGGTTATCTCTGGTGATTCCTGCATTATTAACAAGGATATCGATGGTTTGGAACTCAGCTAATACATTTGCAATCAATTTTTCTGAAGCTTCAAAAGAACTGGCATCCGAAGCAAATCCTTTTGCTTTAACACCAAGGGCTTTTAATTCTTCTTCGAGCGAAACGGCTTTATCGTCATAAAAAAGATCGGAAAATGCAACATTGGCGCCTTCTTGTGCAAACTTCAGTGCAATTGTTCTGCCGATGCCTCTTGAAGCGCCGGTTATCAAAGCTGTTTTACCTTCTAATAATTTCATATATTGTATTTGGATTAATGATTAAATAAAAGCAAATATAAAAAAATCGTAACTACTTAGCGGTTAAATACAGCCACAGATTACACAGATTATAAAATTATCCTTTTGTATTCAAGAGAATCTTTCCCAAAATTTACAATTAACCCCGTAGGATATTTCATTTTTATTGCATATCAGTTTTTCAAATAGGGTTATCCAACGGGGTTAACCCGACTTTGAGTTTAGAAGCTGCAAGATATACTCAAAATGGTATAAAATAATACATTTCTTTTGAGTCATAGTTATTGGTCTACAGCAGCCGGTTTGGTCGGTTAGTCAGGGTCTTTAGTTAATTTTACCAATAACTGAAAACCATTGACTAAACTGGCAGCCCTGACTATAAACCAAAGACCTATTCAAAATGTACAAATTTATCCCGTTTGCAGCTATATCCATCTGATCAGGTTAAAATCCTGCCTGTTTGGCAATAATGGATTCTTAGGGAACATTCTGAATGCATAATCAAATACACCCGACCGGGTAGTAAAAATCTCAGTTTTATAAGTCACTATATTGTCTTCTGTCTTTTCTATTTTCATTTCATATTTGTGAATAATTTCTTTTACTTCGTCCCTCACTTTCTGTCCAAATATTACTTCTATACCAATATCTTCAGGAGAAAGCTCATTCAGGTCAATCGTAATTTCAGCAACAAATTTTTCGCCAAGTTTAAACGGATGTTTATTTGGATCCGGAACATTTATTGAAACAACTTCAATGCTTTCCCATCCGCGAACAATTTTCCTCTTCCAATTTGAAAGTAGTTTTACAGTGTCATAATCATTTTCTTTCAGCATATTGGTTCTTTCAATCAGTTTCAGGTAATACTTTTTAAAATAATCATCTATCATTCTTTTTGTATTAAAAAGTGGTGCAATTTCTGCAATCGTGTTTTTTATATAAGACACCCATTTTGACGGAACGCCCTGTTTGTCGCGTTTATAAAACATCGGGATGATTTCATCCTTGAGCACATCGTAAATGATTTCGACGTCAAGTTCGTCCTGAAACTGTGGGTTTTCAAAAGTTGCTTCTTCGCTCAATGCCCAGCCAGCTTTTTCAACATACCCTTCTGCCCACCAGCCATCCAGAACACTAAAATTGACTACCCCGTTCATCACAGCTTTCTGTCCGCTTGTACCGGAAGCTTCCATAAGGCGCGTAGGTGTGTTAAGCCAGATATCAACACCCTGCACAAGTTTGGAAGCAATATTCATATCATAATTTTCAAGGAACGTAATCTTTCCAATAAATTCTTTCTTTTTTGAAACTTCGATGATTTGTTTGATCATGTCCTGTCCTGCCTCGTCTGCAGGATGCGCCCCCCCCGCAAAAATAAACTGCACAGGCATTTTAGGATTGTTCAGGAGTTTTGCTAATTTTTCAGGATTTTTAAAAAGGAGCAGCGATCTTTTATATGTAGCAAAGCGTCGTGCAAACCCAATAGTTAAAGCATTTTCATCGAATGAATCAATAACCCCGATAATATCTTTAGGATTTTCCTGACGCTTGGCAAGATTTTCCATCAGGCGTTTTTTAACAAAATCCATAAGCTCTTTTCTCTGGCTTTGTCTGATTCGCCATATCTGTTCGTCGGTTACATTAAAAATCTTTTTCCAGAATTCGGGATTTGACTGATCCTGCTCAAATCCTTCATCAAACTGCGCTTTATAAAGTTGTTGCCATTTTTTGGCAGTCCATGTGGAATAATGAACTCCATTTGTTACATAGCCAATGTGCGACTCTTCAGGGAAAAATCCCTCCCACATACTGTTAAACATTTCGCTCGAAACCCTCCCATGAATACGGCTTACACCGTTTACTTCCTGTGAAAGCCTAACAGCAAGAATACTCATTGAAAACTTTTCATTCGGATCATTTTCCTTTTTACGGCCAAGGTTCATAAAGGTGTCCCAACTGATGTTCAAGCGATCTGCATAATGCGGGATATAGGTTCGAAGCAGGTCTTCGCTGAATGCATCATGTCCGGCAGGAACAGGAGTATGTGTAGTGAACAAGGTGGATGACCTTACAATTTCAAGTGCTTCACGGAAGGTAAAGAAGTTATCCTGTACATATTTGCGCAATCTTTCAACACCGATAAAAGCAGCATGACCCTCGTTGCAGTGATAAATATCAGGGGCTAATCCTACTGCATCCAGCAGCCTGATTCCCCCCACTCCAAGCAACAACTCCTGTTTCAAGCGATTTTCCATGTTGCCACCATAAAGCTGATGTGTAATACTCTTGTCTTCGGCTGTATTCTCGTCAACATCAGTATCGAGCAGATATAAAGGAATACGG
>JBBAAT010000039.1:0-13439 GCA_041658145.1 Bacteroidales bacterium
CTGACATGTTTCCTCCTTTATTTTAATTTATTTTATAATTGATTTTAAGTTACTATTTAGGTATAAAGGTATATGTTATACTGAAAGAAATCTGGTTTTAGGTTGAAAGGTTGAGCGGCTGGTTTGGTTGATGGTCTTTGGTTATTGGGTTTTCCCCATATACTTTTGACTTTTTACCAAACTAGTTGCCCAACCCATGGACTTTATACCCTTTATACCTTATTCCTCTATTTCCCTATACCTAAATAGTTACGATTTCAGTTAGCTAATTACGAAAAAAAGAATGATATGGACAAAGATTATTTTTTTCAAATTATAATTTTAAAATCAACTTCTGCACAAATACTACTGTTATGTCAAGAATCATATGATGCATAGATTGCTTCGTCGTTCCTCCTCGCAATGACGTCATTGCGAAACCGACGAAGGAGGTGAAGCAACTTAGCGAAGCGACTCATGAACACCTTTAAAGTAAAATAATTTGTGAATAATCTCAAAACGATATATCAGGATTGACATGATATTACAAATTCAATATAAATACACCACTTTTTTGGTCACAAAAAATTCCTCTTCAAAAAAATCTTTCAATTCATATATCTTATGAGTGATCAGTGATTGGCGATTGGCGATTGCAATTTCTTTCTCCACATCACCGCCTTTAAGGTATAAAATTCCATTTGTTAAATCATTAAAATTTTCTTTTTTGATTTTATTTTTCACCCAACAATAAAACTCCGGCAATTCAGCAACAGCACGGCTTACAATAAAATCAAACTTATCATTTATATTTTCTGCCCGCTGCCGAATGGCTTTAGCATTCTTCAATCCCAGTTCTTCAATAACTGCATTGACTACGGTAATTTTTTTTCCTATCGAATCAACCAGATAAAAACTACATTCAGGGAATATGATTGCAAGCGGAATTCCGGGAAATCCGCCGCCGGTTCCAACATCCAGAATTCTTGTGTTTTTTTTAAACTTTATAACCTTCGCAATACCCAATGAATGCAATACATGTCGTTCATACAGATTTTCAATGTCCTTACGGGAAATAACATTGATCTGCGCATTCCATTTTGTATAGATATCCTGAAGCAAAGCAAAACGCCGCTCCTGCTCAGAAGTAAGTGAAAAATATTTTTTTATTATGTCCATGGATTCTTGCAGCAAAGTTAAACTAATTTTGTTTTTTCAAAAATTTACAATAGGTTTGTTGCCTGTTTTATATTTATCATGAAGAAATTTACTATAATTTTAATTGCAATCATTTTACTGGCTTTTCTATCCCAAAATGCATCTTCGGAATTATCAACTATTCATAAATATTCTCTCAATGAATACGTAGCAATATACAAACCTATTGCGATTAAGGAAATGAACAGGTCCGGAGTGCCTGCAAGTATTACTATGTCTCAAGCTATACTTGAATCGGGATATGGAAACAGCGCATTGGCAATATATGCAAATAATCATTTCGGCATTAAAAACAAACCCGACTGGAAGGGAGAAACATATTGTATCGGCACTTCTTGTTATAAAAAATACAGTTCGGCTCTTGAATCTTATGAAGACCATTCAAATCATATCAAGTCGCGAAAATGGTATGCTGACCTTTTTAACCTTGAAATCACCGATTACAAGCAATGGGCATTCGGATTGAAAAAAGCCGGTTATGCCCAGGATCCAAATTATGCCTACCGCCTTATTCAAATTATTGAAATGTATAAATTCAATACGCTTGATAGTCTTTACACACCCTCCGATTCAACCGCTGCCAAACAATAAATAAATTTCTTCCAGTAAATATTATTTGATAGGTTAGTAATCAGGCGTTGGTAAAAAATCTTAACTTTGTACTATATAATCTTTCCTTCATGAAAAAGTTCCTTATTGTATCTGCAATTATATTTAGCTGTTTTCCTCTTTCGGCACAACAATACTTAGATTATGGCTTCCAGCGCGATCTTTCAGTAATCGTTAAAGATAATTTACTGAATAACCTGAAAAACCCATGGGGCGGCGGACTTAATTCCTGTCAGTTTTCCGAGATCGACCTAAACCAGGATGGAATTAAAGATTTATTTGTTTTTGATCGCAGCAGTTCAAAAATTCTTACATTTATAAATAACGGCGCTCCAAATACCATAGACTATACTTTTACTCCTGAATACATCAGTAAATTTCCGCCTATTCATGATTGGGCACAACTTGTTGATTACAACTGCGATGGGAAAGAAGATATTTTCACTTACGGAATAGGTGGGATTACTGTTTATAAGAATATTTCCGATACTGTAAACGGACTATTATTCTCTCTTATCACAACAATGATCTATTCCCAACAAGGACCGAATTACGTCAATCTTTTAGTTACCCAGGTTGATTATCCTGCAATTGCAGATATTGATAACGATGGGGACCTTGATATACTTACATTTTTTGGTCTCGGTTCTTATATTGAGTTCCATCAGAATATGTCGAAAGAATCATACGGAAATTGCGACAGCCTGAACTATGTGTTGCAGGATTACTGCTGGGGCAATTTTGCAGAAAACAGCGGTAATAACAATATCACCCTTAACATCATCTGCCCACCATGGAAAAAATCTGCAGACAAGGGAGATTCATTACCGGCATTACTTTCCGGCACCAGACATACAGGCTCAACGCTGCTCGCTACCGATCTGAATGGCGATAATGTGAAAGATCTTTTGGTAGGCGATGTCGGTTATCCGGGTATTATTAAACTTACGAACGGAGGCACAGCTGATAGTGCCAATATGATAAGCCAGGACACGCTTTTTCCTTCAGATTCCACAAAAGTGAATATAGTTTCCTTTCCTGTTCCATGCTTTCTTGACGTGAACAACGATAACAAAAAAGATCTGATAGTTTCTCCGTTTGATCCCAGTCTTGCTACAACTCAAAATTTAAAAAGCTGCTGGTATTATAAAAATAACGGATCCATTTCAAACCCGATTTTTGATTACCAGTCCGATAGTTTTTTACAATCAGATATGATTGACGTAGGAGGAGGCGCTTATCCTGTTTTATGTGATTACGACTGCGACGGGCTTCCTGACCTTTTTATCGGGAATTTCGGAAAGATAGATTCTACTTACTATCTTTACGGAAACCTGATCGCAACCTATAAATCTTCCATCACACTTTATAAAAACATTGGTACTGCAAACAACCCTGAATTTCAGTTTATCACCAACGATTTTGCAAACCTTGCTCATCTGAAATTAAATGGGATAGTTCCAACTTTTGGAGATATTGATGGTGATAGCGCAACAGAAATGATCATTGGCAAATCGGATGGTAAATTAGATTTGTATGATAATACAGCAGGGCCAGGAAACCCGATGAATATGGTGTTGTCGCAATCCAATTATATGGGAATAAATGTTGGAAATTTTAGTACCCCCCAGTTTGTTGACATAGACGGAGATTCATTGCTTGACCTTGTTATCGGTGAAAAAAAAGGCAACCTGAATTTTTATAAAAATACAGGCACAAAATATAATCCTGTTTTTACTTTTGTCACCGATTCATTTGGACATATTGATATTATTGATCATTCCATGTCAAACTATGGATATAGTGTTCCGTGTTTTTTTAAAGATTCCACCAACCATTTGAAGTTGTTTGTTGGAAGCGAATCGGGATATATCTTTTATTATAAAGACATTGAAAATAATCTTAACGGTAATTTTACTCTTGAAGATACTAAGCTTGGCTTTATTTATAACGGTACGAGATGCGGGGTGGCTGTCGGCAACCTGAACAATGACAACTATCCGGATTTGATTACAGGAAATTTTTCAGGTGGAGTTTGTTACTACAAAGGGGTATTTCCTCCACCGGCAGGAATTTCAGAGCATCCTCATTCAAATTTCCTCAATGCTGAATTATATCCAAATCCGGCTGATGATAAGGTATTCATCAAATTTTCCAATACAATTTCAAATGAAAATATTGATATAAAAATTTACAATGCAATAGGCACATGTGTTTTTTCATTTCGTGAAAGTTCTAAATCTGTATGTTCAATTGATGTTTCAAATTTGACCAATGGGCTTTATATATGTATAGTTACTACAAATGATAACACATCTGGCAATGGGTATCCATCCCTATGGGACAGGAAACTATTCAGCAAGAAACTTCTTATCATACATCAATAATTTCAGATGCTTAGTTTCAGGATTAAACTTTTATAATCAATCACGGCTTTATATTCCATAAGCAGGTCGCTGCCAAGCACACCATCAATGGCTTGCATGCCAAGCATTTCATACGATTGATTTACGTGAGTCATATCAAGCAATATCGCATTATAATTTTCCAGTTTCAATTCCGAGATGCAAAACTTTTTCACTTTAGTAAAGTGGCTTTTCATAGTATTTGTACCAAGACCCGTAGAAAGGTTTTCGAATGATTTAAAAGATTTTTTTCTTTTTCTCACAAACTTTGAAATCCGGTTAATATCGAACACTGTTTTAGAAGCGCCCGTATCGACAAGCATATTAATGCGTTTGCCATTTAACTCAGCATCGACGAACAGATGAAAACCATCAGCCTCGAGCTTCACAAACCGGACAGGTATTTTTATAATCATTGTTTTCCAGAGAAATATGTTTACAAAAAAAGCCCCGATTTTGGGGCTTTCAGGTATAAAAATTATTTTTATTCTCCTGTAATTACCCTTGCATCGGTTACGGGTATCCACACTCCATTCTTATAAGAGATCACAAAACCATTGATACCTGTCTTTGCTTTGATGTCGTTTGCATATTGCCTTGCCGCAGCGAAAGAAGAGAAAGTACCGATAGAGTATTTATAAGTCCCCTGGTATGCATCCACATAAATTTCTTCGTTGATATTGTATGTTTTTTGGAAATAAGACCTGGAATCATTACTAGCGAGTGAACCTATCTGCACTCTATAAATCACTCCACTTATTGGTATTACTTTATCCTGGTTAATATTGTTATTTTTTATACTGCTATAGTATACTATAGTATACTGACGAATTACACTATCATTCACCTCTGAAACCGTCATTGTTGAATCTTTATCGAAGACTAACAAGCCATTTATGATCAGTGAATCTCTTAAATATTTAGCTTCAAGCATCTGCGGTGTAAGAGTTACACCATTTTCGTCAACAAGATTGCCAAGGGGTGTATTGAGTTCTTTATCGAGATAATTCGGAACACCGTCTTTATCGTCGTCGAACGGACATCCTTCTGAATCTGCTTTAACACCAGCAGGAGTATCAGGACATTTATCTTCGCTGTCTTTTACTTTATCCCCGTCAGAATCCATTTCGTTGAGTGCTTCGAAATTTACATCCTTATAATGCCTGCTATCAAGTTTGTCTTTCGACATACCACTCAAGTTGTATTGCAATGTAACTGAAGTAAAGAGATAACCATCATTATGGGTATTCTTATAACTGAAGTTATCAATGACATCTGAATTGGTAAAAAAGTAAACGGAAGAAATATAAGCCTCAAATTTATCAGATAATTTAAAATTTATACCACCACCAACTGGGAGTGTAAATGCATGATGATGATAAAGATTCAACGAGTCAAGTAAGGTTTCAAATTTGTAATCTCTATTCAATATATTTCCGTTCTGCGGATTTTCCCAGTCGAAATCCTGATCGCGTATAGTACCATCCGGCCAGTAATGATAATATGCGTAGTTATGATATTGGTCTCTCAGGTCACCTCTGGCTAAAAATGTCATGTAACCAAAACCAGCAGTCAGATATGGAGCGAACAGTGAAGTTTTATTGATAATAAACCCGTTATCAAAATGGAAGTTGACACTAAGATTAGCCTGTAATACATTTGTTTGGAAATTAAAATGACGATTCATCCTGTTATCATTTTCACATAGAGAACCCTTCAATCCGCTCAGAGAAACCCCAAAAGCGCTTCCGAGGCGTTGTTCGATTACAAATGTGGCAACTGAATTGAATCTACCCACTTGACGAATTTCGCTGTTATAGCTTCCTATATCACCAAAAAAAGTCATAATACCTGCGCCTGCACTAATAGAAGGCAAGTGGTATTTGTTATAGACAGTATCCTGAGCAGCCGGCTGCAAAGAAATATTAGTAGTTGCATCCTGTCCATAAGTTATCGCTCTAATGGTTAAAGCAATAACAATCAGTATAACATATTTTTTACGCATAAAATGTTTATTGAGATAAACACAATATTTTAATTAAATATATAAAGGTACAAATAATTAAAACAAAAAAAAATTAAAAATTCGGCGTTAAAGAATATTTTTTATAAAAATCTTCAATATGTTTTACGGCTTCATCAGGTTTATCAACAACTATAAAAAGATCCAATTCATTTTCTTTGATATTTTTTTCTATCAACATCCTGTTTTTAATCCATTCCATCAATCCTGACCAATATTCCTTTCCCATCATTACGATTGGAAAACGTGCGATCTTTTTTGTCTGAATAAGCGTAACTGCTTCAAAAAATTCATCACAAGTGCCAAAGCCTCCGGGCAAAACTATGAATCCTTGTGAATACTTCACGAACATCACTTTTCTGATAAAAAAATAATAGAACGACAGCAATTTATCGGGGTCGATATATGGATTGGGAGTTTGTTCAAAAGGCAACTGAATATTCAAACCAACTGATTTCCCCCCTGCCATTTTAGCGCCTTTATTCGCTGCCTCCATTATCCCAGAACCTCCCCCTGTTATAATTCCAAAACCAGCTTTTGCTATTTTATATGCTGTTTCCTGTGCCAGTTTATAATGAGCATGCTCAGGGTTTGTACGTGCAGAACCAAATATTGTTACGCATGGTCCGATAATAGCCAACTTTTCATATCCTTCAACAAATTCGGCCATAATTTTAAAAATCTGCCATGAATCGGAAGATTTAATCTCTGTCCAGTCCTTTTGTTGAAAGGCTTCGCGAATTTGTTCATCTTCGTTTAATTCGGCTTTCATAGCTACGGGCATTTAAATTTTCGTGTAAATATATACTTTTTTTCAGAATTGCCAAGTCTTTCATAATTGCTTTTTTTTA
The DNA here is from genome assembly GCA_041658145.1 of Bacteroidales bacterium. GTDB lineage: Bacteria > Bacteroidota > Bacteroidia > Bacteroidales > CG2-30-32-10 > JBBAAT01. The sequence continues at coordinate 7,086 of JBBAAT010000039.1, forward strand.
ATTAGAATTTATTTTGTAATTTTGTGTAATATTTAACATTTTTAAATTATGACATTAACTGTAAAACATCTTAAAGAACCGGGATTCAAAGAGCCGATGGTTATTTTCCCTCTTAAGCAATATGAAACACTTATGGAATATATCGAAGATATTGAAGATTGTCTGTCTGTTATGGAGCGGATAAATGAACCCAATATTTCGCAGGAAGAAGTTGAAAAAAAATTTAAAAAGAAATTCGGAAGCAAATGAAGTATTCCATCTTTTACAAGCGATCTGCTTCTGAAGAATTGCTTCAACTTCCGGCAAATTTTGCCCATAAAGTAAAGGCAGCAATAAACAGCCTTTCTGAAAATCCCCGCCCACACGGCTGCAAAAAACTGAAAGATTCGATTAACGAATACCGCATTCGCATTGGCAACTACCGTGTGATATACACTATTACCGATACTATTCTTAATGTTACTGTTATTAAAATCGCTCATCGTAAAGATGTTTATCGTTAATCATCATTCATAACCTGAATTGCCATGTGCCTCTGCCGGCAGACAGATATAGTAATCCTAAACCTAATATGTGTAATAAAATATCAGGAATGTAATAGTTTCTATTTGAAAAGAATTTCTTTCAGAAACTGTCCTGTATAGCTTTCCCCGACCAATGCAATCTGTTCAGGAGCGCCCTGTGCTATTATAATTCCGCCACGATCACCACCCTCGGGGCCCATGTCAATAATATGATCTGCAACTTTAATAACTTCCATGTTGTGTTCAATCACTATTACAGTATTTCCTTTGTTAACAAGCTTGTTCAGCACTTCAAGAAGTACACGCACATCTTCAAAATGAAGACCTGTTGTAGGTTCATCAAGAATATATAAAGTTTTACCTGTATCTTTTTTTGAAAGTTCTGCTGCCAGCTTCACCCTTTGTGCCTCGCCCCCGGATAAGGTAGTGGATGGCTGTCCGAGCGAAATATAACCAAGCCCGACATTTTTAATGGTTTTAACTTTTAAATATATGGATGGAATGTTCTCAAAAAATTCGATGGATTGGTTAATGTTCATATTCAACACATCGTTTATTGATTTCCCTTTGTAACGAATTTCTAATGTTTCCCTGTTGTATCTTTTTCCGTTGCAGGCATCGCATTCCACGTATACATCAGGCAAAAAATTCATTTCAATTGTTTTTACTCCGGCACCTTGGCAATTTTCGCATCTTCCACCTTTAACATTAAAAGAAAACCTACCCGGCAAATAACCGCGAACCTTAGATTCAGGCAACTGGGCGAACAATTTCCTGATCTCATCAAAAACACCAATATATGTGGTTGGATTTGATCGTGGTGTACGGCCAATGGGAGACTGGTCAATTTCTATGACTTTATCAATATTTTTAAGTCCATCTATTTTTAAATATGGCAAAGGCTTCAATCCTGATTTATAGAAATGTTTGCTTAAAACAGGATACAATGTTTCATTGATCAATGAAGACTTTCCGCTGCCTGATACACCGGTTATGCAAATCATTTTCCCAAGCGGAATATCAACATGAATGTTTTTTAAATTATTTCCCGTGGCGCCTGATAATGACAAAAACCTTCCATTGCCTATACGCCTTGAGGAAGGGATAGAAATTTCTTTAATACCTGAAAGGTAATGAGATGTATGTGTATTACATTGTATCAGTTCGGATGGCGTGCCTTGCGCTACAATTTTCCCTCCTAATACCCCTGCACCCGGACCAATATCCACAAGGTGATCAGCAGCTAATATCATTTCTTTATCGTGTTCCACAACTATCACGGAATTCCCCATATCCCTAAGGTCTTTCAGCGCTTTGATCAGTTTAAGATTATCGCGCTGATGAAGCCCGATGCTGGGTTCATCAAGTATATACATAACTCCGACAAGTTGCGAACCAATCTGTGTTGCAAGTCTTATCCTTTGCGATTCGCCACTCGACAAACTCTTTGCCGTCCTGTCAAGTGTAAGATAATCAAGCCCAACATTGAGTAGAAATTCCAGGCGTTCTCTGATCTCCCTGATCAGTTCAAAAGCGACTTTTCTTTTCCTTTCATCAAGAAACTTATTTACATTTTTGATCCAATCGTGCAATTGCAATACTGCCATTGCTGATAGTTCTGCAATATTTTTATCGCCAATTCTGAAATGAGTTGATTCCTTTTTCAGCCTGCTTCCATCACATACAGGGCATTTTACTTCGTTCATAAAACCGTAGGCCCATTTTTTAACTGAGTTGGCAACAGCATCCTGAAATTGGTTATGAATGAAACTGGCAATACCCTCAAAGCTCAAAGCATAGGTAGCTGAAACACCGTAGTTGTCGGCTTTTACTTTAAATACTTCATCTGAACCGTAGAGAATAATATTGAGGGCATGATCTGAGATTTCTTCAATGGGTGTGTCAAGCGTGAATTCATATTTATGGCCGATAGCTTCGAGTTGCCGGATAATCCATTTATTTTTCATCTCACCAACAGGAATTATACCACCTTGTCTGATGGATTTTTTCCGGTCAGGAATGATCTTATCCTCGTCGAGTTGGGTTATTGTCCCAAGCCCGTTGCATTTCGGGCACGCTCCATAAGGAGAATTAAAAGAAAAAGTATTAGGTTCCGGTTCTTCATAAGATAAACCTGAAGTGGGACACATCAGAAAACGGCTAAATTGAACAACTTCAGAGCTATCTTTTTCCATTACTATTACCACTCCTTTTCCATGCTTCATAGCAAGTTGAACGGATTCTGCCAACCTGAACCTGTCGTCCTTTTCGATTTTTTCATTGTCAATCACAATTTCAACATTGTGAATCTTATATCTGTCGAGTTGCAATCCGAATGTAATCTCTCTAATAATCCCGTCAATTCTTACCTTCAGGAAACCCTGTTTTCTGATCTGTTCAAAAAGTTCGCGGTAGTGCCCTTTTCTTCCTTTGATAACAGGGGCTAATATCAACAATTCTTTTCCTTCATACTTTTTAAGGATAGTATCGATGATCTGGCTTTCGGAATACCTAATCATTTTTTCTCCTGTAACATAAGAAAAAGCATCAGATACGCGGGCATAAAGCAATCTCAGAAAATCATAAATTTCTGTTATAGTGCCAACTGTTGAGCGCGGGTTTTTAGATGTGGATTTCTGTTCAATTGCGATAACAGGACTTAACCCGGATATCTTGTCCACATCAGGTCGTTCGAGGTTTCCAAGGAACTGACGGGCATAAGCAGAATAGGTTTCAATATAACGTCTTTGCCCTTCGGCATAAATAGTATCGAATGCAAGAGAAGATTTTCCGCTACCGCTCAAACCTGTGATAACAACCAATTTATTGCGGGGAATAATTAGATCGATATTCTGGAGATTATGAACCCTTGCGCCAAAAATATCCAGAGAATCGGTCTTTTCGCATTGCACGGAACCGGCGGAGATATTTTCCTCTTTGCTGTCAACAAATTCTCCTGCCATAAGAATACAATAAACTATGCACGGTAATAATTTGCATTATTATTTGATTGGTTTTTTGTTTGTGGTTAATAGCTGTTGGTTTGGTTTTTGGGTTATGGTTTTAGGGAAACCCAATAACAATAGACCTTTTACTAAACCAATTGCAATGAACCTCAAACCATTGACCTTATTATTTACTGATGCTATCAGAAAACATTAATGGTTCATCCTTTACATCAGAAAGAAGAGTATCATAGTATATACAGCCTTCTTTTGGTATTGTGAGATAGTATATTTTTCCGGTTGAATTTTCCAATGCAGGTTTTCGTATCCAATAATTAAATTCTTTCAGCAGCTTATAACTGATATTATATTTCTTCGCAAACCCGACAAGGTCAGTGATAGAAGAATCAACTTTTACAGAATACGTTTGAATAGGAGGGTAAAGATCTCTCGCCCGCAAATAAAATCCATACCCTTTGGGGTTTGAAATAATAATCTTTAGCGCTATAATCCTATATACATATCGTGCCGTTTCATTATTCAGGTAAAGGTCATAATAGTCAGTCGATTTTTGCTGCCCTATTTGTTTACTTAAAGCGCCCATTCCAACATTGTATGAAGCAGCCGCCAATGTCCAGTTATTATAGATTTTATATGCTTCGAGAATGTATTTACAGGCAGCTTCTGTAGCTTTTTCAATATTGTAACGTTCGTCAATATTATCATTTACCTCAAGGCCATATCTTACAGCGCTTTCTTTTATAAACTGCCATATTCCTGCAGCTCCTGCAGGCGAAACAAGGTTATTTGTAAATCCGCTTTCAGCAAGGGCAAGATATTTAAAATCATCCGGGACATTGTATTTTTTCAGAATAGGCTCCACAAGTGGAAAATATCTATTTGCTTTTTTAATTAACATGATCGTTTGTGATTGCCAATAGGTATTAACTAATAATTCACGATCGATACTTTCTCTCACATCAAAGCGGTTGGTTCCCACCTTTTCTCCTGCAAACTCTATATGGTCGGGTATCTCAACTGCAAATATTTTATAGTTTTTATAAAATGCTTTCTGATAATCCGAATCACCGTCGGGTTTATTGGTTGAGAAATTAAAAAGCGACAACAGCAAAACGACAAAAACGAGAAATACCAGAGCGTATATAATTTTTTTATAAAACATACTATTTTAGTTTCGTTTTGCATTCAGATTAGCAATATAAAACAACGTAATAAATAATCCTAATAAGTAAGTCCCATATAAAATGATATGTAACAAACCCCAATTACTAATAAAATTAATTGCCACAATAGACAAAATCATTGTAACACACGAAATGCCTGAGAAAATCAAAGCAACCTGTCTTTCGTTAAATCCAAGATATGACAAGTGATGTGCCGTATGATCTTTACCCCCGACAAAGGGTGATCTGCCCTTTCTTATTCTTTTAATAACAACGGTAGTTGTATCAATTATGGGTATCGAAAAAATCAGCACGGAAGTAATAATCTGTTTTGAGAATATTTCGATTCCCTGTCCTTCAGAATGATTCCAGAAATAAATGATACCTAAAGCAGCAAGAAATGCACCAAGGAACTGGCTTCCGGTATCGCCCATATATATAATAGAAGGACTCCAGTTGAATTTCAAAAAACCAACCAATGCAGCAAAAAGTCCGACAAGTATGAAAATATCCGGATTTTTAAAATCATCTATCCAAAACAAATTAATTATAATGGTAAGAATTATTGAAATAGAAACGATGGCTGCTATCGCATCCATATTGTCAAGCAAATTGAGGGAATTCATTATACCTACTACCCACAAAATAGTAATTGCATAATTAAGGATTTCATATTCAAAAATATGAATATATACATTTGTTGAAATAAGTATAATACCACAGGATATTTGAGCGAAAAGTTTAATGAATGGCTTTGTGTTATAAGCATCATCAAACATCCCCATCAAAAAACCAAGTGTTGAGGCAAATAATATCCCTATAAATTGCAGATTTGGGAAATATTCGCTTCTTTCAAAGAAAAAATAATAAGCAATAATAGATAAAAGGAAAATAATATAAAAAGAAATTCCACCAATTGCAGGTTTTGATTGAGCCCCCCACTTGATAATGGTTTCCTCGGTATTGCGAATACCAAGTGTTTTAATAAATTTAACTAAAAGCGAATTGATCAGTATGGAAAAGACCAGACAAGCTATAAAAAAAACAAAATACACAACTAATAGAATATTCGGCATCAATTCCTCTATTATTATATTTTAAAATGTAAAATGCAAAGTGCAAAGTGCAAAGTGTAAAAAAAATTACTTATAATTACTTTTTGTAGTTACTACTGATTTGCCAATAATATTAGTTAATTCATGGGATTCCTTTAGCAGAAAATTTAATTGTTCATCTTCGGTTGGAAGTAACTCAGATCGTTTAATTAATTTTAACCAAAATAATGACTCTTTTAATTCTTTAAAAACAACCTGAAGTTTATGAGCAAAATCCGCACGACTTTCTGCGCCGCATGCTTCTTCATAATTTGCTCCTGCTGATGTTCCGGAACGCATTAATTGATTTCCGATATGTCTTCCAACAGCAGTTTTGTTTAATCTTAAAGCTAATTTTATAATTTTAGCGGCAAAATCCAAAAACCTTTCAGATAAATTGGTTTTCATTAAATTTTACATTTTAGAATTTGCATTTTGAATTTTGCATTATCTATTAATTTGCAAAGATAGAAATATTTGAGATTAAAACATAGAGGCCAAATCCCGGAAAAGAGGTGCATTTGCATCTTTTTCAGAAATAACCGGATTTGTAACATTCCAGTTTATCTTCAAGTCAGGATCATTCCAACGGATCGCTACTTCTGAT
>JBBAAT010000040.1:0-13298 GCA_041658145.1 Bacteroidales bacterium
TGCCATCACCTACCTGCAATACAGTACCTGTTTCTTCAAGCTCCGATTCAAAATTGAATCCCGATAACTGTTGCCTCAAAATTGCCGATACTTCGGCCGGTTTTATTTCTGCCATTTTTTAAAATTTGTCATTAGTGATTAGTCAGTAGTCATTGGTCATTAAGTCATCAGTTGTCACTTGCCCTGCAGGCGTCATTTAGTAATTGTTTTTTCTTGTTGTTTATATCAGAGTGAGAAATAATATTCTTTGATTTTGTTCGCCATTAACCTACGTCTTAAAGTCAAAAAGTCCAAATAATCGTCAATGTTCATTTGCATTATTTCTGTCGGTACACAATTCATTTTCAAATTAGCTAAAATCTCTTGTTCAGTTGAAAGTCCGCTTACTTGACGATTGTTTTCAAACATTTGTTTGGTTATTATTTCAAAATAATCTTTAGGAGGCTTGTTGCCTACTTTGATGTTGATTTCAGATTGCATATAAACATAATTAGCAATTTGATTATATTTACTTCTGTCTAATCCGTTTTTCTTTAAATAATCTTTAGGAAAAAGATGATGAATATCACCACGTAGCGAAACTAGGTCGCTTACCAAAATATCTTTTGATAAAAATCCTTTGTCGTTAGCTTTTACTTGTGCAGCTAAAAAAACGTGAAAGTAAGGACTACTTGCAACAGAAGAGTCTAAACTTTGCGGTAATGAAGCATTCCAAAATGCGTCCGATAATTCCCCTTCCTCTTTCTCTTTCAAGTATACGTCAAATGGTTTTTGAGAAATTTGTTTGATGTCAAAATCAAATGCACTTTCCGGTGAACCTGAATATCTACCTGTTAAGATTGAATAAACTAACCAACGTCTCACATAGCTCTCAATAGAAACGGAATTAACTTCTAACTCTTTAAGTTTGAGATAAACTATATAAGCAAAATTTATGGCATTTTGAGAACGGATTTGTTTTGGTGAAATAAATCCTGCGGATTTTATTATCATCAAAAAACGTTTGAAGTTGGTTTCGTTGATGAAGTTGTTTACACCTGTTTTTAGAGTCGCAAATGATTGTTCAGCAATTGTATCCTCAAAAGTCCGAGTTTCAAAATTTCTACCAGAAAGTAGATTTACCAAGTCCGAAAGTCTGCCTCTGTTAAACTGTGAAGTAAATGCAACACGTATTAAGTCGTTGTAGTCAGGGTCGTATAAATCTTCGTTTTCAATTTTTAACCATTGCATTTTTTGAAAAAAATCAGTTTTTGCAAACTCTTGGTCGTTGTCAACAATGTGCTTGTAAAAATCGGGAGTAATAGCTAAGTGACAAAAATAATCAATTGCTTTTCTCAGCTCGTTTCCTTTGTATTCAGTATTAGAAGCGATTTTGCTCATTACAAAATCCGCTTGACTCAGTACAACGCCTTTTGAATTAATTCGAATAAAAATCTCTGTAACTGTTTCAATGTCTAAATCATGAGATAATTCAATAAGTCCAATTTGTTTTTTAGGGATATTAATAAGAGTTGAAAAGGCATTTCTAACTTGCTTTTTATCAACTTCAGGATTTAATACAAAATAGTTGTCGGCTACTTCGAACAAATCTATTTTTCCGTTTATTGTCTCTGCAATATCATGTAACCAAGTTTTGTCTTTCAAAATTGCTGGGTTTTGTACCTCAAATCTTTCTTCAATGGGGTTGAATGCAATTTTTATTTTTACTCGTTGATAGGTTTGGTTGATTACATATTCTCCTAAAATTGCAGCCGTTAATGCTGTAACTCGTTGCTGACCGTCAATGAGAATTTTCTTACCTTTACTTATACTACCGTCTTTCAAACGAACATTTGGGTTTTGCCAAGAAATTAGATAACCAATAGGATAACCTTGATACAAACTGTCCATTAAATCACGAACTTTGGAACTGTCCCAAACGAAAGGTCTTTGGATTTCTGGAATTGCGATTTCCCCTGTACTAACCCATGATAGTATATTTTCAATTAAATGTTGGTTTACTGAATATTTTTGCATTTTTTGTCAATTATTTTTTGTTTGATTTTCACATACAGATTTTAATTTTAAAGGATATCGCAAATTGCGATAACATCAATAAATATAAAACGAAAAAGTGTTGCCCTTGTTAAGCTTTTGTCAATTTTATTTTTATCAAAAATTCCACATCCCTGCCTACCGGCAGGCAGGCTTCGCTTAAATCTGTCAGTTTATCTTACCAACAAGCCTGCGTTAAAACTAACAAGTTTCGCCCACTTACCCATTCACCGTTTCGCCCTCTCGCCGTATCGCCCATTCGATTCTCTAATTTAAAATTTCAACCAATTGCTTAATTTCGATGAATTTCCCAATTTCAACGAATTTCTATTTTTAATTTCATTTATTTCGCACCTACGGCGCTTCCTTTCTATCTGACTTTATTTTTTCTACCAATATTCCGTGCCTACGGCACTAATGTTATCGCATATTCGCTTCCTCACCCATTCGCCCATTCGCCCACTCACCGTATCGCCCATTCAATTCTTTAATTTAAAAATTTCAACCAATTTCTTAATTTCAATGAATTTCTATATTTAATTTTTCTTTCTTTTATTTCGCACCTACGGCGCTTCCTTTCTATCTGATTTTATTTTTTCTACCAATATTCCGTGCCTACGGCACTAATGTTATCGCATATTCGCCCGCTCCCCGTTTCACTCATTCCCCGTTTCAATTCACATTTCATTTTTTCTTTTCATGCAAAGCCGCTAAGTCGCAAAGTATTCAGAATTCGCCTATTAGTTATTCAATTGTTCAAAGTTCAACGTTCCGATAACCGTTTACTGATTACCATTTCCCACACACCATATACTTCGACACGCCTCCATTTCATTCCGACGGCTCAGTATGACCACCGCTCTGATTACCGATAACCGTTTACTATTTCTTAATACCAACGAATATCCTAATTTCAATGAATATCTACTAATTTCTATCAATATCCCTTCTCATACACATTAATATTAAATTCTCTTTTAAGTTTCATTATTTTTTTGCGGATACTGTCATCGTATTGATATTTCCCGAATTTCAGTATAAAACCGCCGATTATCTCACTTTTTATTTCTTCTGTTAATTCAATCTCTTTTTTTGTAAAACTTTTTAAAAGGCTGGTTACTTTTTTCTTTATTTCATCATCTGCCTTTGCAGCAGTGGTGAGAAGTACAGGAATAATACCTTTGTACTCTTTATAAAAAAGCAGGAATTGTCCGGCAATAGGCTCAATGAACTTTTCCCGTTTTTTGCCTGTAATAATATTTAAATATAAAACCGAAAGCTTGCCAAGTTTACCTTCAAATACTGATTTTAGAATGTTTTGTTTTTTATCGCTTGTGATGACAGGGCTTGAAAGCATCAGCCGTAAATCCCTGTTGGCAAGGCATACATCACGCACTAATTTCATGTCGTTGAAAGTCTGTTCAAGGCTGTCTTGCTCCAATGATAATTCAAACAAGGCTTTTGCGTAACGGATCGCTATGCGTGGTTCTTTCATTCTAATTAAAATGTATTTCGTTCAGTAATTTAATCACTAATTCTTTTTGTTTTTTGTTCTTTGAAAGGTCTTCCTTCATAAGTTTTTCGGCGATTTCTATTGAGAGTATTGCTATCTGGTTCTTAAGATCGGTAAGAGCAGCCATTTTCTCGAAGTGAATATTTTCCTTGGCTGTTTCAACAATTCTATTGGCTTCGACTTCGGCTTTTGATTTGGCTTCTCCGATGATGTTATCTCTTATTTTCCGTGCGTCACGCATCATCCCGTCTCTTTCTTCTTTGGCTTCTTTCATCAACTGTTCGTTGCTGAAAACAAGCTGTGTCATTTCTTCCTTTGCTTTTTCGGCTGCACGAAGGGCGTTTTCAATGGATTCTTCTCTTTCTCTGAGCATTTTCATAATGGGTTTCCATGCAAATTTGCCAAGAATAAAAAGTACAATGGCAAACGACAGGGTCATCCAGAAAATCAGTCCTATGTGAGGGGTTACGAGTTCCATAATTTGGGTTTAGGTTAATGGTTAATGGCGGTTGGTTTGGATTTATTGGTTTTAGGGTTCTGGTTAATAGCTGTTGGTTTGGTTATAGGTCTTTTGTTATATGTTATTCAATATCTCTAACTTGAAAATTTATCCCATGCTTCTTTTAAACGGAATAGTTGTTTCCCGATAATTTCATATTCTTTGATCAAATCACCATGTTTTGTTTCATCAGCGCAAATGTTATACAAATCCTTACATTGTGAAAGACTTACTTGTGTTTCGTTTGATTCGCCCATTGCATCAAAAAGATATTTTTGAAATCCTTTTTTCTGAAACTTTTTCGCAAACCCTTCGGCTATTAAGCGAGGTACTGCTTTTGAAGAACGGGAAAGCTGGTCTTTCAAATCATATTTTTCGGAATCAGGCAACAATGGAATTACAAATTTCATAACAACAACAGAGGCTTTATATGACCTTTGATAAACATCAAGATCGTTATAGCTTATTATTTTTTGTTTCTCTGTCATAACCTAATACTTATAACCTATAACCTATAACTAAACCTACTGCTAATTCCTTCAAGCCTATAACCAAACCCACTACCAACACCCTCAAACCAAACCAACAGCCTGCGCCCTCAAACCTACAACCATAAAAAAGCATCATCCCTGCCAACCGCAAGGATGAACGCTTAAAGGTTTTTGCTTAAATAAAAAGAATAAGCAAACAAACTACAATAGCGAAGAAAGCTACGCCTTCTATAAGCGCTGCTGCAACGATCATGTTCGAACGGATGTCGCCTACCGCTTCCGGCTGACGGGCAATAGATTCCATTGCGCTGCCGCCGATACGGCCAATTCCGATACCTGCTCCGATGGCTGCAATACCGGCGCCTATTCCTGCTCCCATTTTTGCAATAGGTGCAAGATCGCTTACTGCCTGCATAATTACTGATAACATTGACATAATAATTGGATTTAGGTTATTACTGAAAATTTATTTTTACTATTCATTTTTAATAGAACGCTGATGACGCGGATTGTTTAAGATTAAATATGATTTTTTTCATTGGTAAAAACTTTTCGTTTAAACTCTGGCTTTTTGCCAAAATTTAAAAGTAAACCTACTTCTATTTCCGTTGCTTTTAAATAATTTATCAGTTGATATTCGTGTTCTTCACATATTGATTCGGCTGCTTTCAATTCAACAATTACACATTCTTCTACTATTAAATCGGCAAAATATTCTCCTACTTGATCCCCTTCATAATAAACTTTTATCGCTCTTTGTTTTTCAACGGATAATCCCATTGCAGTAATTTCAATAAATAAAGCATTTTCATAAACTTTTTCCAAAAATCCAAAACCAAGTGTATTATATACATTGAAAAACGCTTCGATAATTTTTCCCGTAAGATCTGAATATTTATAATTATCTGCGTTTATCATAATCATCTGCGTTATCAGCGTTCCATTTAATTAATGAGTATGTTCTTCCTTGTGTTTGTGTTCCGCCGTAGCCATTCCGAAATACAGTGCCGAAAGCAATGTAAATACGTAAGCCTGCAGGAAGGCAATCAATAATTCGATCAATCCCATGAAAACGGAAAATGCCACAGATATCACAGAAGCTCCATAGCCGATCCCGACATTCATTTGCCCGAAAATAAATATAAGTCCTATAAAACCAAGTATGATAATATGACCTGCGGAAATATTCGCAAAGAGACGGACCATCAATACAAAAGGCTTTGTTATAAGCCCAATAATTTCAACAATAGGCATTAATGGAATGGGTATCTTGAGCCACCAGGGAACACCCGGGGTGTTCACGATGTGCACCCAGTAACTTTTATTCCCGCTGAATGTTGTGATGGTGAATGTAAACAAGGCTAACACCATTGTTATCGCGATATTCCCCGTAAGGTTTGCTCCGCCCGGGAAAAATGGAATAGTGCCTAAAAGGTTGCTGAAAAAAATAAAGAAAAATACCGTTAACAAATACGGCATATATCTTTCGTACTTAGCGCCAATTGATGGCTTTGCAACATCATCGCGGATAAACAGGATCAAAGGCTCAAGCAGCGATTGCAGTCCTTTAGGCGCCCTGTTTGGGTTACGTGAGTATCGCCGGGCAATGGAAATAAACAGTACACAAACGATAAACAGGCTTATAAAAAGAGATAATGTGTTTTTTGTAATTGAGAAATCAAGTGGAAGGACTGCATTTTTATCGGTACTGATGCCGCCTTCCATCACCCTGACAATCTTGCCTTTATTTTTCCCTTCGATTTCTATTTTATATCCGTTATACGATTCTTTTCCATGATGAAAACGTGATGAACAAAAGGCAACAATCTTACTTTCATCATAAAGAATTATCGGAAGAGGAATTGTAATATTCGTTTCCCCAACTTTGGCGATGTGCCATTCGTGAGCATCGGTAATATGTTCTATGATCATTGTGCCGGCATTGAATTTTTCTTCGCCGGATGCAGGCTCCTTGACTTTTCCCGACTCGGCTTCGCCGGCACGCAATGATAAGGAAAATAAAACAAGAACGGAAACTAGTATTGTTCTATGGTTATAGAAATTTTTTATCTTCATTGGATATATTCTCCGCTTGCATTAATAGTGTCGCAATATATATATTATTCGTGAAAAAAATGAAAAAAATAAGGAAAATTTTTAAGGACTCCGGAAAGTGAAAAATAAAAAAATGAAAATTATTTTTTATCGGGCAATGGATATTTCAGCATGGCAATTACTTCAAAAACCGTGTATGACAGATAAAGGATAAAAAATGCGATAATAAATGGAACAGCATCTTCTTTATGCGTAAAAATATATAAAAGAAGAACAGTCATATAAATCATCAACTTCAGGAAAGTGGTTAACATGAAGCGATTTATGAAGCTGCCGAATTTCTTCTCCGTGCTTTTTACTAAGAAATAAAAAACGATAATGGATGCAGAAAAAAAAAATGGAAAAAGAAATGGAAGAGCGGGACTGAAATATTCAACAGGCAAAAAGTATGTTAAACCATAAGCAAGAACGCCAAGAATTAGTGAAAAAATAGTAAGATGGACAATAAATTTGCGGACGATAATATTCATCTATATATAATTTTGTAATTATTTGTTATTACGTGTTTTATAAAATACATTTCTTTTTACTTTCCGCTTACAAGCATGATACTTATAAGTGTAGTTCAGAGTTTTATTATATGGCTGATAAGAAAATTTTTAAATTAAAAGCAGAAAAATTATTCTATTACAAGTTTTCCTGAATAAGTATTATTCTCTACAATGACAGAGTAAAAATATATTCCTGCAGGCAGATTGTTTCTTTCAATTGTATAAACTGATGAATTTATATTTTTAATTTTTCTCAGTCTTTGCCCGAAAATATTATATATTTCAAGAGTGTATGGGTGAAAATTTTCGTTACTTATTTTTATAGTTGTTTTATCAGAGAAAGGATTTGGAAAGATTTCAAAAAAACCATCTTCTGTCCATGGTTCATCAATGCCAAGAAGTACATTGCATGTCATTGGATTCCCGTAAATTTCAAAACCTTTTTTATAATATGACAAATAATAGTAATTTGTATACCCATAATAATTGCAGCCTCCGTATGGGCCACCACAACCGTACACATATTCAGCATCAATCAGGCATGCGTCAATTATTGGGATGCACCAGCTTGAATCATTATTATTAAAAATGGCTTGACAATATTCTGAAGGAACAATTTTGCACGTACGGTTCTGATAGCTTGGATAAAACGCAAGAGTATAAATTCTGTTATTTGTAATAGTATCAAATACTACTTCATCCGGCATATGGTCAAAAACGACATTATTCAGATTGTTAAAATATATTCTGCGCTTCCCTATATAGCTTCCTTTCGTGATAGTTGTAATTCCGCTGTCAGTATTGACATATTTATAACACCGGTCAACTGTATAAACAACTGAATCTCCCTGGATATAAACATCTTTGTCTACAATTTTATCTAAAACATAAGAGTAATGCGAATAGTATGGAGGATAGCTTAACATCATGTTTTCGTCTAATCCTACATAATAAAATTCGTCGCCTATATCAAAATCATATACCTCATGAAAAGTAAAATTTGTAATTCCAACGTCAGGATTCGATTTCCCTACAATATTATATTGGGAAAACTCTTCAGTGTATAGCATGTAAGAAGAAGATAATCCGGGAAAAGAATTAAAATTTAAAATATCAATAAAACCATAAGTCTTGCTAAGTAAAAGATGCAAAGAGTTCACTGGATTTGATAATGAATCGCCAAGACTATCGGTAGCTAGAAATGAAATTAGTTTTACGGAATCAGAAATTCCAAGAAAAGTATCGGGAACGACAGAACTGATTTTTGCAGTGATTCTTAAATTATTGCTATCCTTATAACATAACCAGCTATCATTAATTTCAGCGAGAGATTTTATTTTTATGGTATCATTATTCGTGTTAAAGAAAAAATAATCGCCGTTTTGATTTTTTATAACATATCTGCCAATCCACGAGGCACCTTCCGGTGAGTAACATTCCCCAAACTGGTAAATGGGTCTGATAGTAGGTGGAACATAAAAAATAGAATCGCCATTAATATTGCGAATGGAATCAATATGGATAATTTTTATTGCTTTCCCTTGTCCGCTTGGATATCCCGTATTATTACCAAGATAATAATAATCCCCATTCGTTTTGATGCATTCCCAATTTTGTGAATAGCAAATTTGATAAATGAAAAAGAAATATACTATAAAGTAATTTTTTTTCATAGTTTTGAGTTTATAATAAAAACAAATTTAGGATTTAAATTTAATTAAAACAAATTACATAAAATTTCGCAAATTATATTCATTTCGGTTGGTGTAAATATCCATTTGCATGGATATTTCATGGAATCACTTTTTTAACAGGTCTTTGATAACGTAATAAATGGCAAAAGCAACAGATAAGAATGAAAAAATAACCGTAAATACAGGGAATTTCAAATTCAGGTATTTATCTATCATGTATCCTCCAAACACTCCACCCGCAATTATTACCAGCATTTGCAGAGCGATGCTGGAATACCGTGCATAATCAGGCAATGGGTCCTTGGGGTTTTTTAGGCTCATACGGTTTTGAAGGGTCAAAGGGTTTTGAAGGCTCAAAAGGTTTTGAAGGCTCAAAGGATTTTGGCGGTTCAATTTTATCACCGGATTTCTGGTCTTTCAGTTGGGCACTATTCATGCTGCATGATCCGGAAAATAATGCTCCGGGTTCTATAGCTAATTTATTTGTGATTACATCGCCATTTAATTTAGCCGAAGCTTTCATTGATAATAATTCCGATACTGTAACCTGCGCTTTTATGATGCCCGAAAAATCAGCGTTCTGGCAAACTACCTCTCCTTCAATATTGCCGGAAGTTCCAACAACAAGTTTTCCTTTAGTGTTTACAGAACCAATCAATGTTCCGTCAATACGTATATCGCCGTTTGATTTAATATCGCCTTTAATAACAGTTCCTGCTCCTATAAGGTTTATGGAAGGTGATTCCTGTTCGAAATTTTTTGCCATTTTATTGTTTTTTTATGATTAAACTTTCTCTTTAGGGCATCTCTAAAAAACTTCATCGTCATTGCGAACCATGAGGAACGAAATGGGAAGCAATCTTATGTAATGTGCTTCGATGTCGAGATTGCTTCGGTCGTACCTTCCTCGCAATGACGTTTTAATTGAGTTTTTAGAGATACTCTTTACTTTATTCTGATACAAAGTTATAAAATTTATTTTCTCCTGCAAAATTAAACAAAATAATTAGCAAAATTGCTATATGGCTAAATTGTTAAATTGTTATCCAACAACAATATAGCCATTTAACCATTTAACCATTCGACTCAATTACTTAAGGTAATTTTCCGTAAAGAACAGGTAATAGTTGTCTATGTCTTTGTTCTTATACATGATTGGATAATTGTCTACTGAAATAATAAATTGCATGCAATCCGAAGGTTTTAACTTTGAAAAAACATCTTTGTTGTTTTTTAAACTATTATAATACAGCATCGCTTTTGTCTTATTTTCGAAATTGGTGATTGTAACGATCTGGCGGGTATTGTCAAGATAAATGTTGCTGATTGCAAGTTTACCCGTGCTGAAGTTTTTCGTATTAAAATCAGATAATGCATTTTTCAAATCGGAAATCTTAACAGATTTACCCACGGTTACCACCAGAACATAAAGATGAATAGCTTCTTCGTCAAGTTTGTAAGTTTTTGCGGAAGTATTTTTTATGCTATCTTTTGATGTGGCTGCCGTTTTTGTCTTGCCCGTGTAAAAGTCAAGAAGGTCCTGTGCTTTTGGCTTTACCGGACTTGCAGGATATTTATCAATAATTAATTGCAGCGTTTTAACACAATTTACACTATCTTTATTCTTGACGTACGAAACAGCTTTGAGGTAGGTAAATTTTGGAACCAGCGAAGTATCAGCCCCAAACAAAGCAACTGCCCTGTTTGATTTGGCTATTACCGAATCCCATTCTGATGCAAGAAAGGCGCTGTATGTTTCTTTATAAAGATTAGCTGCTATGTCTTTATTTTCAACAGTGATTTTTTTATAGTTTGGATTATTAATGATGTTGCAATAATCACTTTCAGGGCTTTTCGTACAGATCAGATTTTTATAATAATCGCGTTTTACATTGTCGTCCAGTTCGTCATAGACGAAGTACAACTGATATTCTGTTTTCAATATATAGTCATTGTTGGCAGGGAATCTTTTAATAAGATCATTGTATGTTTCGATGGCTTTTGGAAGGTCATTCAGGTCGTTCTGATAAATCATGCCAATATTGTATAGCGCTTCGGCAATTTTGTCATTCGATTTCTTAATATCTGCCTCCGTAAGAGGTATGTTTTTCAGGTAATAATTCTTATCTTTTAAGTTGTTTGACACAGCAGTTATTAATGAATCGGTAGAAGTACTATCGGCGCTGCTTGCATCTTCCTCAAAATTACTTTCCTGTTGTTTATTACTTAAACGCCAAATGTCTTCTAATTTCCGGTTTCCCCACTTTTTAATGAATTCTGTTTTCCCGAAGTTCACGGCGGAAGGATTATAAAAATACCATGCAGTACTTGTGGTTGTAATGTTTGAATTAACGGAAGCATTATAAATATTCTGTTGTTTCTGGTATTCTTCTTCCTGTTTCTTCTGTTCTTCTTTGATTACATTGGTAATAATGCCATCAACGACTTTATCCCTTTGTTCCGGTGTCATTTTAGAAAGTTTTTGCAGGCTATCATTGAGTTCCACCACCAGTAAGTTTTTTACAAGATCTTTCAATACCACTGAAAGTGCAGAAATTTTATCATAATCCGGATAGTCTTTAGGCAGAACGGTCATGGCGCTGTCATAATAAGCCTCTGCCGGTACATATTCAGGCATGCTAAAATAAAGACGCCCCAATTTCAGAAATGATGTTGCTTTCTGGTTATTGTTCGAAACACTTTTTGCGGCTGACAGTTTATAATTTGTGATGGCGCATGCAGTATCGGCTTCTTTCATGCAAATCTCCGCCAGTGCATAATAGATCTGATCGAGATAGTCTTTGTTTTTTAAATCTCTTGCCATTTTATTGAGCAACTTTTTGATCTCTTTGCTGTTGCCGGAGGCTGCATCAAAACACATTGCTTTATTTATTTTGGCATTAAAAGTCATTTCGTAAACCGGATTCATTTTTATCACTTTATCGTAAAGATTTGATGCGGCTGTTACATTGCCTGTCTTTTGGTATATTTGAGCGAGGATAAACCGGAGCCTTGCCCGTGTTTGTTTTTTCTTATTTTTGTCAATTCCGGAAATAAGATATTCAATAGCCGGTTTGTATTTTTCTTGTTTCAGTTGATAATCGGCATAAACAATCGGGAACTCTTTTATGGCCGATTTCGGAACATGTTTCTTTTCCAGCTTGTTTTCTATAAGATCAAGCATTGATTCAGCCTTTTTGTATTTCTTTTGCTGGTTATATGTTTTAGCAAGCCATAACATTGCGTTATATTTGATCGGATAGTTGCTATATTGCTTGATGATATAATCAAAGGTTTCGGATGCCAGCTTATATTCCTGTTTATAAAAATACGACTTTCCAATCAGCATGTAAGCCTCTGGTATCCAGTACACATGCTCTTTCTTCGCGATAAAAATAGAGTGCCGCTGAATAACCATTGATGCTTTTGTAAATGCCTTGTCAAAGTAGGAATTTAATGAGGCAGCATTTTCGGCAGTCCCCAATTTGTAAATAGGAAGAATTTTAGAATAATTGTCAACGTGCAATTTTTCCAGTTCCACAAGCCCTGTTTTGAAACTTTCATTCCCGTTGAAATAGCCGTTATAACGGGCTGTCATATTATGGTAAAACCTGCGGGTAAACGTATTCTTTTTGGTAGAGCACGAATTCAATAAAACAAATACAAGGATCAGAATAATTCCTAATCCTAAACGTATATATATGTTTTTAAATTTCAAATGAATATTTTCTTTTTACAGAATACTTATAACTCCAATTTTACAAATTTATTTTATTTTTTTTAAATAAATGAATGTTTTTTACAAATTCGCACCATGCCCTTATTCTTTTTGCTGCGAATAGCTGAATATTTTAGATATTTGCATTTATTCTGATTTATTATTTATTACAATGTCGCCGGAAAAAAAGAAAAAAAGAAGTTTTTTTCAGAAACTGAAAAGCAAGTACCGCTTAGTAATTATGAACGATGAAACCTTCGAGGAAAGGGTATCATTCAGGTTATCCAGGATGAATGTATTTGTTGTAGCCGGCGCCCTTATCATATTGCTGATTATTATCACCACTTATATCATTGCATTTACGCCGCTTCGTGAATATATTCCCGGATATGGCAGCAGCGAATCAAACCGTAACATCCGCGAGCTGATGTTAAAGGCAGACTCTCTGGAGGAAGATCTTAAAAACAAAGACCTTTATTTATTCAACATCAAGAATATTATTGAAGGAAAAGAAATTGCAGGGAACCTTCCCGAAAAACCGGATTCTACAGTTACCGGTTATGACAAAATCACCTTCGCGAAATCTAAAGAAGATTCCATACTCCGCGTGGAAATGGAAAAACAAGACCAGTATAACATAGCTGTTACTGAAAATCCCACAACATCTTCAGTATCATCCATCAGCAACTTTTTCTTTTTTACCCCGCTAAAAGGCATGATCACAAATAATTATGACCCTGCCG
>JBBAAT010000041.1:0-13247 GCA_041658145.1 Bacteroidales bacterium
TTTCGTCCCGAGTACTCGGGAAAGTTTTGCGGGTAAAACCGAAGTCGGAAAATATTTTATGGATAAAGTGTTTAAACCCGGCGCAAAATATTACTGGAACGACATGATCGAAAAAGCCACCGGCGAAAAGCTAACGGCAAAATATTATGCAAAACAGTTTGTAGAGTAATATTGAAAAACATGGCAAGCGCAAAGCGATCCGCTTTGGGATAATGATGTGAAATATTTTTACTATGCGCAAAAACAAAAAGTTAATTTTGCAAAGTTTAATTATTTTTTTTTCAGTTGTTATTTTAACGTTTTTTGGTTCAAAATTTATTGGAGAGATTAGTTATTATCAACTAACCCCTTCACACCCTTTAAGCTGGCATGAAGCTATTAATCAGATTCCAAATAATTTGATATTCTCGGCTATAATTGGTGTATTAGGTTATTATATTTTATGGAGTAAAAAAAAACAAGAAGAAAAACAAGAAGAAATGAAATAATATTGCGCGCTGTACATTCTTCGATACTTCCAAAATTCGAAAACGGCAGTAAAATAAGGGGATTACAAAAAATAAAAAGCTCCGGGGAAAACGAGGCTTTTGTAATTAATCAATAAAAGCAAGAAGTTTTTCAATTTCGTTATCAGAAATATTCCCCTTTTCAGATTTATCGTAAACAGTAAGCAAGAATATATTTGTTTTAATGATATGCACGTGAGTAATTACACGAGCTCCGCCGCTTTTACCTTTACCTTTGCTCGCAATAGCCATTCTTATTTTATAACAATTATTACCGATAGGAGTTCCTTGTGCAGGATTTTCAATCAAACTTTCTTTTAAAGCGATTATATCATGCTTAAAAGAATGATATTTTTTAGAAAGATTTTTAACGTCCTTCTGAAAAACAGGAGTAGGAATAATGTTATAGCTCATTTATAAAATCGTCAAAAGATTTAGCTTTAAGTTTTCCTCTTTTTATAAGGTTTACCTCTTTAACAGCTTGCCTGATGCCTTCTAAAATTTCTTCCTTAGTTGGTTCAACGTAATTAATTTCTTCGTCAAAACAATTAAGTTTTTTCTTTAAAATATCCCAGTCGTGCATGGTAATAAACACGCCTGCGGGTTTTCCTTTATCTCCCGAAATATATTGTACGTTCATAGTCGTTAAATTTATTATTAAGCAAAGTCTTGTTTATCTTTAATGCAAATTTACACAATTATTGTTAACAAAAAGTTTCGTTACTATTTAGGTATACAGGTATAGGTTATACTGAAAGAAATCTGGTTTTAGGTTGAAAGGTTGAGCGGCTGGTTTGGTTGATGGTTTTTGGTTATTGGGTTTTCCCCATATACTTTTGACTTTTTACCAAACTAGTTGCCCAACCCATGGACTTTATACCCTTTATACCTTATACCTCTTATTTCCCTATTCCTAAATAGTTACAAAGATTCTTAGGTTTAGTTGCAATAAAATCTTTCAGATAATACGGCTCGAAGTAAGCTACGTTTTCGAATTCCTTATTTTGGTATTTCTGCCATGCAAAAGGGATCATGCCTTGAGCAGAAACACATGCTTCATCCGAAAAAATTGCATTGCTGTGATGCGACAAGATTTTCCTGCATTTTCCGGCACCATCGCCAAAAAAGATAACTTTATTTTTTAAAAGAATTTCAGAATACGAATTTTCATCAATGATGTCGGCTGCTGTTTCTCTTACAAAGTTTATATCTTTATTAAAAAATGCCGAATACACTTCCATCCGCCTTGCATCTATCATGGGACAGAGAAGGGTTTTTTTATCTGATTTTTCAGGATGCATGATAGAATAAAACTTCGCCATTGATTGCAGCGTGTTTACTGCGATAAGCGGGATGTTCAGGGCATAACAAAATCCTTTTGCTGTGGAAGCCCCTATTCTGAGACCGGTATAAGAACCAGGTCCTTTACTCACACAAATAGCATCAATATCTTTAAAACCGATGTTTGCAGATTTAAGCGCTTCTTCCGCAAATAAAGTTAAAATAGAAGAATGAGAATTCGCAACGGATGTTTCTCTTATGGAAATAAGATTATCATTCTCTGCTACTGCAACAGAGCAAATACATGTAGCTGTTTCAAGATAAAGAATGTAGGGCATTATTTTTCCTCGCCGGTAAACAAGTCTTTTTTATCTACTTTTTTTACTTTATCGCCGTCTTTCAATAGTTTTGAAACTGCCTTGTATGGGGCAACAACTATTTCCTGTTTTTCCGTAAGGCCTTCTAATATTTCTATGTAAGTATTATCCTGAATTCCGGTTTTAACTTTTTGTTTTTTTACAACTCCACCCACGTAAAGGAAAACGAATTCTTTGGACTCGCCATCTTTTTCTTTAAGCGATTTATCGGAGGCAGTTTGTTTATTGTTATCAGTATTATTGACATTTTTCGCATCCTTTATATTATCTTTTATCAAAGTAGTATCTTCTCTTGATGTAACTGCCTGAATTGGAACGGCAAGGGTATTTACAACTCTTTTTGTCTGGATATCAACGGTGGCAGACATTCCCGGGCGGAATGGAGATGTATTTGTATCGGTTTTAGAAAGCAAGTCGGTGTATGATTCCCGCAGGATACGGATTTTAACATCAAAGTTGGTAACCTGATCAATAGACGTGGTTGAGGCAGTAACGTTATTTGCCGAGTTTGAAATTTCAGTAACAATACCTTTGAACTTTCTGTTCAGATAGGAATCAACTTCCACGTTAGCAGTATCGCCAATTTTAACGCGTACAATATCATTTTCGTTTACGCTGACATTCACCTCCATTTCATTCAGGTCGGCTATTCTCATCATTTCTGTTCCTGAAAATTGCGAAGTTCCAACCACTCTTTCTCCTTTCTCCACACTGAGTTTAGAAATGGTACCGCTTACAGGGGCATAAACAGATGTTTTAGTGAGGTTGTCATTTGCTTCCTTTAGCGAGGCCTGAGCGCTGATTACGTTAAATTCGGCAGCTTTCACACTTTCCTTTGCGCCGTCAACGTTGGCAACAGCCACATCATAAGCGGATTTTGCCGCATCCCATTCGGAAGCGGAAATAGCGCCCGACTCATACAGCGTTTTGTTACGGCCGTAAGATGATTTAGTATTGACGTACTGTGCCTGAACAGTTGCCAGGCTTGACTTAGCAGAAGCAAGATTTGCTTTTGACGTGTTAACGGCAGCTTCCATTTTATCTAAGTTTGAAAGATAAAAATCAGGATTGATCTTGGACAGCAAGTCTCCTTTTTTTACCTGGTCGCCTTCCTTCACGTAGAGATCAATAATTTCGCCTGAAACATCGGGGCTGATCTTTACTTCTACTTCAGGCTGAATTTTGCCATTTGCGGAAACAGTTTCTACGATTGTTTTTTTCGCTACAAAATCAGTACTCACTTTTATTTTATCGCTTTTCCCGATCCACCCGCTCTTTTTGGCTACTATTACAAAAATCACCAATGCACCTAATGCAATTAATAAATATTTGAAAAGTTTTTTCCTGTTTTTCATAATTTAAAGTTTTTATTTTTTTCTTGCCACCAGCAATCCACAGCTTGCACCATAACCATATTGGAAATGGATGGGGTTTATTTTTTCCGTATTATATGCTTCTTTTAAATCTTGTTCAAAGCGATTTGAAAACATTGGAATCGGACAGTTATATACGCCGTATAATTTTATATTCCATTTGGTTTTATCAATATATTTATATGCAACGCCTGAATCATCCTGCAGGAATGCAACGCTCTTGTCCAATACAGCATTTCTTACAACAGAGAAATAAGAATTATGCATCAAATACGATGCGGATTTAATCATCGTTGTAACGCCATTCTCAATATTTTCTAAGTATTTTTTACAGTTAAGATTGATCCCGAGGCCTCCATCAGCTACATTAGCTGAAAAATATACTAACTTTCTTAAAACAGTATCTTCTTTATCAACATAAGTTATCTCCGCGCCTTTATTATAACTGGCTTCTCCTTTAAGGTTTTTAAAAGAATCAATATAAACCATTTTGCCGTCTTTGTCAATTTCTGTCGGTTTTATATCAACTATATCATGACCGGTTCTGGCAACAAAAAGAAGGATAATCGGTAATGATCCGTTTATCAGATCGCTGTTTAATTCTTTTCCCATATCCATAGTTTTGAAAAAACTCAGGCTTAAAGCATCTTCTATGGAATAATTTAAAGCTCCGAAAAATTTATTTAGTTTTTCTTCAGGGATATTTTTCATATCAGGAATATTACCAACCGGTTCCAGTCCGAACATAATGATCTTTTTTGTGTTTGGGAAAAAAGTCTGCGCATACAGAAAATCAGGGCCGCTGAAAGGATAGAACAAAGTTTTAATATTTTTGTTCAGGTCAGCCAACCCGGCTTCTGCCCATGTTCTCATTTTTGAAAGTCTTTTTTTTTCAAGTTTTGACCAACTTGAATCGGAAGATTTTGAGTAACTCCTGAAACTCTCTGATTGCGATAGTTCATACAGATCGCTCTTTTCATCCACCTTCATCCCTGAGATGAATTTTGCAATATCTGTATAGGCTTTATTGATCTTTACAGTGTCTTTCTTAACTGTTTTTACAGTATCCTTTTTATCCTTGTTGTCCTTACTGCCACTGCCATTGCATGATGCAATTACAAATGCAATGAAAAAAATGGCTGTTCCGTAAATCGATTTTTTAAACATATTAATTCGATTTTTTAATTATTAACTATTTCAAAATATTTCGCCACCTACCTGCCTTGCCGGTAGGCAGGCGGGGCTTAATTTTCCTAATACATTATTTTTCTACAAATATGCCATCCCTACGGGATTTCACTTTTTCTAACTCCGTAGGAGTGAAATATTTGTAGAACTCTAATAACCACAATATATATAAGCTCCGTAGGTGCGACATATTTATCGGACAATAGTGATTTCTTTTTTTGAATAATGATTGCTTATTAAATATATGATAAATCCAAGTAATACAGTTCCAAATCCTGAAAGTGAAATCAAAGGTTTGTCGGTTATTAAAAAATATAATATCCAAAGGTTTAATCCAAGAAAAATAATTGGAGTAAAAGGATATCCCCACGCTTTAAAAGGTCTTGGCATTTCAGGCTTTTTAAACCTTAAAATAAACAGTCCCAGCACTGTAAGCGTTGTAAATAATGTTAATGTAAACCCAAGGTAAGTAAGCACTACATCAAAAGTAGAAGTAAAAATAAGTATCAAAGCGATCACCGACTGAAGCACAATAGCAATAACGGGTATCCCTTTTTTGTTCTTCTTTGCGAAAAAACGCAAAGCTGAAAAATCTTCTCCAATAACCATTGTAACACGTGGTCCGGCAAACACCATTGAACTTATTGTAGAAATAAGCAATATGGAAATAATCAGCGACATGATATTACCGCCTGTGTAGTCAAATATTTTTACGGCGGATAACGAACCTATCTCAATAACCGGATTTCCTTGCGCATCGGCCATTTCAGGAATGGGAACGGTATAAAGAAAAATAAAATTCAGCAAAACATAAAGCGCCATAACTATAAGAGTTCCGGAAATAATAGATTTCGGAAGGTTTTTCTGAGGGTTTTCTATTTCACCGGCAATATATGCCGAAGCATTCCAGCCGGAATAAGCATATGAAACAAATATCAGCGAAATGGCAAATGCAGCGCTTCCTATCTCATTAAAAGAACCGGTAACAGGTAAAATATTTATATCCTGATGCTGTCCAAATAAAAAACCACATGCAATAAACATAAAAATCAATAATACTTTTAATGATGTTACCACATTCTGAAAACGGCTGCCGATATGCAGATTGGTTGAATGTACCATTGTTATTAATACAACAACTATTGTTCCTACCCATATCTTATCAAACCATGGAAAAACCGTACAGAAATATACTCCCAGCGCCATCGCTGCAAGGGCTATAGGAGCGGCAAACCCTACAAATACAGAAACAAATCCTGACAAGAAACCAACTGCAGGGTGATAAATTTTTGACAGATAAGTGTATTCTCCTCCTGAACGCGGAATAGCAGCGCCAAGTTCACTATAACAAAAAGCTCCGCATAATGCCATTATGCCTCCTACAATCCACAGCATCAGCAACGAAAAAATAGAATGAATTCCTGTTACCTGAAAACCAAGACTGGTAAAAACTCCTGTTCCAACCATATTTGCAATTACAAATGAGGTAGCTGTAACAACGCCAACTTTTATTATTTTATCTTTTGATATCACTTATTTTATAAATGAAAACCTGTTTTTTATAGCTGTGCAAAGTAACAAAAAAATAATGGTGTTTATTATGGTGGGGATTTATACCAAAAACGGGATAAATTCGTACATTTCTACAAGCGGCAGGAGGCAGCAGCAGGAAGCAGTTTCTGACTGCCAAGTGCCTACTGCAACTGCCTACTTTGCGATGTATAAATTTACCCCATGCATAGTATAATTATCCGCATTTAGCATAGCCGCAGCTTTTGCATTTCAGGCAGCCTTCTTCGTATATAAGCCCTTCTGTGTCGCCGCAGTTGGAGCATATGCGGTCGGCAGCTTTTGTGCCATCGGGAATAAATTTCTTTAACGTTCTTTCCACACCCGTTCTCCATGTATTGATGGAATCGGAATCAAGTTTAAGGTTAGAGATCAGTTCAACAACAAAAGGCAGTGGCATTCCATGGCGCAGGATACCGGAAATAAGCCGTGCATAGTTCCAGTATTCTTTATCGAACATTCGCGACAAGCCTTCTATCGTAATTTTGTATCCCTGTTTATCTTCAAATTGGAAATCATATTGGCTTTCACCGTTCTCTGTTTTATTTTTAATCACCCAACCTTTTTGTACCGAAGGATGTAAATAAAAATCTTCCGCCTTTCCTGTGAATATCTCATACGGCCTGCCATTGAACAAACCTACCACTGCCACCCATTTTTCATAATCGTTCTGAAAACGAACAATTTCGGCATCGAGTCTTTTAGGGCGTGCGGGAGCATTGGTTTCTTTAAATTCGGCAGAGTCCTCTTTTTTCTTATCAGATATCATTACGCCGGACCTTGATCCTTCCCTGTAAACTGTAACCCCTTTGCATCCGCTTTCCCAGGCTGTTTTATAAATAGTGGCAACAAGATCTTCTTTAACTTCATTCGGAATATTTACGGTTACACTTATAGAATGATCCACCCATTTCTGAATGGCGCCCTGCATCTTTACTTTAGCAATCCAATCCACATCGTTGGCTGTAGCTTTGTAATAAGGTGATTTTGCAATAATAGCGTTCAGTTCGGCGTCTTTCATCATTTTAACTTTGTCAACGTCGTAGTTGTTTACTTTCAGCCATTTCAGGAATTTATTGTGGAATACATTGTATTCTTCCCATGAATCGCCTACTTCATCCACAAAATCAATCCTGGCATTTTTATCACCGGGGTTAATTTTTCTCCTGCGTTTATAGGATATCAAAAACACAGGTTCAATGCCCGATGTTGTTTGTGTCATCAGAGAAACACTTCCTGTAGGAGCTATTGTTAAAAGTGCGATATTTCTTCTTCCATATTTCACCATTTCATCATAAAGGGCAGTATCTGCTTCCTTCAGCCGAAGGATAAACGGATTGTTTTTTTCTTTGGCAGGATTGTAAATGGTGAAAGGTCCTCTTTCTTTTGCAAGTTTAACCGACGAACGGTATGTTTCTATAGCAAGCAACTGATGAACTTCGAGAGAAAAGTTGGTTGCATTATCGGTACCATAGCGACAGCCGAGAGCAGCCAGCATATCGCCTTCGGCAGTAATACCTATGCCTGTTCTTCTTCCTTTAATACATTTTTCTTTTATATTGTTCCAAAGGTTAATTTCTGTTTTTTTTATTTCAGCATCTTCAGGATCTCTTTCGATTTTATCAAGTATTTTATCAATTTTTTCAAGCTCCAGGTCAATGATGTCGTCCATGATGCGCTGAGCATAACCCACATGTTTAATGAAAAGCTCTGAATCGAAACTTGCATTTTCGCTAAAAGGGTTATCAACATAGCTGTATAAATTGATAGCGATCAGGCGGCAACTGTCGTAAGGGCAAAGAGGAATTTCTCCGCAAGGATTTGTCGATACAGTGCGGAATCCAAGGTCTGTATAGCAATCAGGTACAGATTCGCGTATTATCGTATCCCAGAAAAGTATGCCCGGTTCAGCCGATTTCCATGCATTATGAACTATTTTTTTCCATAACAATTGTGCGTTAATCTCTTTTTTTGATGTCGGTTTCTTAGAGTCAACAGGATACTGCTGAATAAAGGGTTCATTATTTATAATGGATCTCATGAAGTCATCGGTGATTTTTACAGAAATATTGGCTCCCGTAACTTTTCCTTCTTCAAGTTTTGCGTCTATAAATTTTTCTGCATCAGGATGCTTGATAGAAATGCTGAGCATGAGAGCCCCGCGTCTTCCATCCTGCGCCACTTCGCGTGTGGAATTAGAATAGCGTTCCATAAACGGGACAATCCCTGTGGATGTAAGAGCGCTGTTTTTAACAGGGCTGCCATAAGGACGGATATGAGACAGGTCGTGTCCCACTCCGCCACGACGTTTCATAAGCTGTACCTGCTCTTCGTCCACTTTCATAATGCCGCCGTAAGAATCAGAATTACCCTGGTTGCCAATTACAAAGCAATTCGACAAAGAACCTATCTGAAAATTGTTGCCGATTCCCGCCATAGGGCTTCCCTGGGGAACGATATATTTAAATTTTTTGAGTAAATTGAATATCTCGTCTTCGCTCATCGGGTTGGGATAGCGTTTTTCAATACGTGCAATTTCTCCCGCTATCCTGTGGTGCATATCATCGGGAGTACATTCATAAATATTACCTGCAGAATCTTTTAATGCATATTTATTGATCCAGACGTTGGCAGCAAGAGTATCTTTTTTAAAATAGACAGTGGTTTTTTCAAACGCTTCGTTATAAGAGTAAATTGTTGGTCCGGACATTTCTTGTTTAGCGTTTATTTCATTTTCTTTTTTCGCGCTTTTCACTTCTTCATCACTTTCAAATAAATCAGGCTTTTTCCTTTTTTCAAGAATATCGTCGTAGAAATTTGTTTTGTTTTTTTTGTCAGTTTCGTTTGTCGTGTTTCGTGTTAAATTGTTTTCCATTGATGTTTCAGTCTTTATAATGATTTTAAATAATTTTTTAACATGTTAGTTTTTTGTAAGATAAGAAAAAATGGTTGCTTAAAAAACGAGTATGCAAGGTAAATAAACATATAAGTGCGCCAACAGCTTTTTATTAACAATTTGAAAAAATTATTAACGATGTGGTTAAGTAACTGATTGTAACTACTCAGCAGCAAATATAGAAAAAGTTATTAACTGATGTTACGCAAACATAATCCCGCACATGCGGGATGGTATAATTTATAAAGGTATGGGGTTTGTGCGCCTTATACCTCTATCCCCCTATACCTCTATACCAATTGTAATGTATAAATTCCTGCCTGCCGGTAGGCAGGGTAGGCAAGGTATCCCGTTTTCAGTATAGCCTTGAAAGGGAACCTTAACGGTTACTTTTTTTATGTAAGTTTGCATACTTTAAATTCTCATCTTGAATCTTACATCTGAAGATAAACTTCTTATTCTGGCAGGATCAAAACTGCACTTCACTGAAAATGATATTCAGCGAATGGAAGATTTGATTCCTTCGGTTACAAATTGGAATAGCTTTACGGATATGGCTATTCAAAATGGCGTAGGACAATTGATCCATAAAAACTTTTCTTCAGTAAATAATTTCAATTTAATTCCCAAAGGATCATTATCAAGATTAAAACAAACATATTACAGGTCGCTTAGTCGTAATATGATTTTGTATGAGCATTTCCGTAATGCAGTTGAAGCATTTTCAAAAGAGGGGATTTCAGTAATTGCGCTAAAAGGAATTTTACTTGCTGAAACAATATATAAGGATATTGGTTTGCGCCAGATGTCGGATATAGATTTGTTGGTAAAAAAAGAGGATATTGAGAAATGCAGGAAGTTGTTGCTCGATATGGGATACAAATATACCGAACTTTATAAATCAGATTTTATCAAAGAATTAGACCTTTTAAAACATTTACCGCCATTGGTTTTAAATGGGGTCTCAATTGAATTGCATACAAAGATTCATCTTGATACTCCGGATTTCTCTGTAAATATTGATGATTATTGGGAAAGATCACAACAGCTTACGCTTTCAAACATGCCGGTTCAATCTTTATCAATAGAAGACCTTATTCAGCATTTATGCCTTCATCTTAATGATCATTTTAATGAAGGAAACCCGCAATTGTATTCTATTGTCGATATTTCGGAAGTAATAAAAAAATATCACTCAAAAATTAATTGGGATTTTTTATCAGAATCATGCAATTTATATAATTGCAGCAGTATTGTTTTTAAATATTTATTATTAATTGAAAAATATTTTGATGTTGTAATTCCTGATTATATTTTACAAAAAACTGATGCAAATATTGACGTACGAACTGAAAAATTATTCATCTATTATCTTCATCATTTTCGAAAAGATTTTCCATTAGGAATTGTAAACCGGAACATCGAAGTCTTTAGCAATATCAGGGGGTTTAAAAATAAAACAATTTATTTATTGAATGATATTTTCCCGTCCAGGACATTTATGTATCGGAGATATGGAATCAGGAAAAAATATTTACTTTTCTGGTACTACATTATTCGATTGAAAACAGGAGTGTATCGACTTTTTTTACAAATTATCAGACAAATTATTCCTTCGGCAAAATCTTAGAAAAACAGAAATTAAATGTAACTACTCAGTAGTATTAAAGCTTAAGAAAAACAAATGTTTGCCACAGATTCACAGATTAAAAATTATTCTTTTTATAATGAATTTATCTTCGGAATCCGCCTAAGGCGGATTATAATCTGTGAATCTGTGGCATTTTCAATTTATATCTGCTGCTGAATAGTTACAATTAAATTGTTCTGCTTATCTCAAACATTTTAAAATATTTCCCTTGTAATGATATCAATTGTTCGTGGTTGCCATGTTCTGCAACTTTACCATTATCTAAAACATAAATTATATCAGCCCATTGAATAGTAGAAAAACGGTGACTGATAATGAGTACGGTTTTATCTTTCGAAAGAGATTTTAAATTTTGCAAAAGTTGTAATTCTGCTTCTGCATCAAGCGCGCTGGAAGGTTCATCCATAAATAAGATTGATGAATTGCGGTAAAATGCCCTGGCAATAGCCATTTTCTGCCATTGACCGATACTCAGTTCCTCACCTTTTTCAAACAAATTCCCAATAATATTATTGTAGCCTAATGGCAATTTTTCAAGGATATCATCAATTCCGGCGTTTTTTGCCGCCTGTTTTATCTTATCAATTAATGTTGGATTTGAAATATCTCCCAGAAAAATATTTTCTGCAGCAGTCATATTATACAAAGCGAAATCCTGAAATACCGCTGTGATTTGTTTTCTTATTTCTTCGGGATTGATAACCGATATATCGTTATTGTCGAAAAGAATTTTTCCATTGTCGGGTGAATAAAAACCACATAGTAATTTTACAAGAGTAGTTTTCCCTGAGCCATTTGGGCCAACAAGAGCAACAGTTTTTCCCGCAGGTATTTCAATTGAAACTGAATCAAGCGCTTTTCGCTGACTTGAGGGATATTGAAAACTGACGTTATCAATAACGATGCTTTGTTGCAACGGTATTATTTTTTCATGAGTTGAAGATGATTTGTGAAGAGCAGGTAATTTCAGGAAATCAAAAAAGTCACTTAAAAAAACATTGTCTTCATAAAGTCCGGCAATTGATTGAAAAAAATCTTTCAGTATAGCAAAGCCACGTTGAAAGATGAAGAAAAATAAAACAACCGTTCCTATAGAAATAGCGCCATTTATGGCAAGGTGTGTAATATAGCCGAAAGAAAAAAAGATAAATGTTACAGCGAAAGTCTGAGCAAATATATCGGCTATTGCACGTTTGCGAAGTAAAGCATTTTTTTGTTTATGCAAGTTCGTTTGAATATTGCGAAATCGTTCTGTAAAAAAATTACCTGTCCCGAAAAGCCTTATTTCTTTGGCAAAAGCTAAACTTGTAAGAATCCGGTTATAATAATATGACTCGCGTTCTTTCTGACTGTTCGCTTTATTTAATTTATAAAGTTTGTTAGAAAACCTGAATCGTACTAAAAAACCGGGTATTACGGCTATAAGTATTAAAACGAAAACAATCCAGTGAATGGTAAATAAAATAATAGCAATAACCATCCATGAAACGATCGATTGTACAGCTGTATAACTTTCAGTCGCCATTTTTAACGGACGGAATCCGGCTTCCTGAACTGCACGATGAATTTTATCCTGTTGTCCTGCATCTTCAAGATACGCCATATCAAGCTTAATATGTTTTTGATGCAATAAATTATAAATATATAATGAGACCGATTGAGATAAACGTTCACGAAACTCGCCACTCAAAATGTTTAAAATGGAACTGAAAAGAAAAACCAATCCGATTATAATTATGATTATTAAAATATCATTAAAAAAGGCTGTTTTATCTGCATATCCGTTAATTTTCGAAATGCCATCAATCATCCATTTGAATAAATAAATGATTACAAAAGGAAGTATGCCCTGAAAAGCAGAGATTATGATATTTATTATAGTCAGCCGCTTTGATTCGCGACAAATAAAAAATAAACTCTTGTTAATGTCTTTTATGGTTTCCATTATTTTTTTGTATCGGGTAGTACACCAAAGCAATGGAATTATAAAGAATGTGAAAAGCCCGGAAAGCCTGACAAAAGAACGATTCATTTTTTTATAAAAATCACTATTGATATTTTTTTCTTTTCCTTTCCTGAAAAATGAAATAACTTTTCCGACAAAATTTTCTTCTGTAACAGGAAGGTCTTTAAAATTGCATGAATCGCCTTTAGTAATGAGAATAGTTTTATTATTTTCTGAAACTTTTTTATGCAAGCGGTGTGCAATCCATTTATCGCCGGTTTTAAAAACCACAACATCACCGATATTCAATTCGCTGATATGACATCTGTTTATAATAATTTCATCTCCGTTTCGTAATAACGGAAACATGCTGTAACCGCCAACTTTCAGCTTAACCTGTTGATTGGAATTCAACAAATCATCGGTTAATTCATATAATTCGTCGGTCTGCATGTTTTTTA
>JBBAAT010000042.1:0-12867 GCA_041658145.1 Bacteroidales bacterium
GGAAATTTCTTCTGAAACTCGAATATTGTAAGGCTCTTGAACCTTTGCTCCATATATTTTGGTATTATTCCCACAATATTACTCATTTTAGTGTTATTATCTAAGTGCCTAATTCAAATAATTTTTTATTAAATAAATTGAAATTTGATTTTTTAATTACTTTTGATTTTAGGTGATATAAAGAAAATGCTTTTTAAAAACATTATCGGTCAGGAACAGATCAAGAAACGGTTGGTTCGTTCCGTAAAAGAAAACAGGATAAGCCATGCACAGCTTTTTCTTGGACCCGAAGGCTGCGGAAAGCTTGCTCTCGCAATTGCTTACGCTCAGTTCATTAGCTGCAACGATAGAAAAGAAAATGATTCATGTGGTCTGTGTAAATCGTGCGTGAAATTTGAAAAATTGGCTCATCCGGATCTTCACTTTCTGTATCCGTTTTCAGCCCTTAAAGACAAGCCGGTAAGTACTTCTTTTATAGCCGCCTGGCGGTCGCTGCTATTAGAAAATAATTGTTACATCACTCTTAATGAGTGGTATAGGGCAATTGGAATGGATCAGAAACAAGGTTTTATCAATGCAAACGACTGCAACGAGGTGATCAAAATTCTGAGCCTGAAATCCTATGAATCTGAATACAAGGTAATGATCATCTGGATGATTGAAAAACTATTTCACGCAGCAGCGCCTAAACTGCTTAAGATACTCGAAGAACCACCTGATAAAACGTTGTTCCTGCTAGTGTGCGAAAACCATAATCAAGTGATCAGCACTATACTTTCGCGGACACAGACCATTAAAATTCCCAGAATACTTGATAAAGATCTTATGCACGCCTTAGTGCATAATTATGAACTTCCATCAAAGAGGGCTAATGAAATTGTTCGTATGGCTGAAGGCAATTACCACGAAGCCATAATGCTTGCCGGCAATTCTTCGGATGATGAGAATTTTACTCTTTTACGCGACTGGATGCGTATGTGTTACAAAGACAGTGTTGCCGAACTTATTGGCTGGATTGATAAATTACCAAAAATGGGCAGAGAAAATCAGAAAAGTTTCCTGCTAAATGCCATCAGAGTTTTTAGGGAATGCATACTTGTGAGTACAGGCAAAACAGAACTCCTGAAATCGGAGGGCGATGAACGTAAGTTTGCTGTCGATTTTTCTCCGTTTATTAACGCACGTAACACCATGCAAATTATTCAGGAATTTAATGATGCAATCTTTCACATCGAACGCAATGCAAACCCCAAAATTTTATTCCTTGACCTGTCTCTGAAAATGACCGAATTGATAAAAAATTAAAGATTAATCTATTAAAATTATTAAATTTGCACTTTAATTAGTGTCTGTCCGTAATATCGTCATTGCGAACGCCCGCCTGAACGGAACTGGCAGGCAGTGAAGCAATCTAATCATTGTGTGTCAATAGATTGCTTCGTTGTACCTCCTCGCAATGACGTTTTGTATTGACATTACAGACAGGCACTAATTAGTGTTATGCTGAATGACACAATCGCTTGGAATGACAAAGTAGAAAAAATCAAATCTGATAACAGTATGAGCAGCAGCGGATATTTGTCGAGAGGTTGTATCAGTCTTCCAAAACATTTGCATAAAAATGAAACAGTTTTTAAACATGGCTGCAATAAGTTAGATGTTTACGACTGGTTACAGGATATACCATCTCCGGAAACCCTGAAAGGTTTCGATTGTGTTGAAGTTCGGTTCAAAAACAGCAGGAAAGATTTTTACAGGTTAATTTCAGGACTTGAGGTCAGGGTGGGGGATATTGTTGCGGTGGAGGCATCTCCGGGACATGACATAGGAATTGTTATGTTGGTTGGTGACCTTGTATGGTACCAGATGCGCAAGAAGAAAGTAAATCCTTCATCCGGAGAAATAAAAAAAGTATACCGCAAAGCTAAATCTTCAGATATTGAAAAATGGGTATCCGCTATTGAACAAGAGCAGGCTACCATGTTCAAAGCAAGGAAAATGGCTGAAGAACTTAAACTTGAAATGAAGATCTGTGATGTGGAATACCAGGGCGACAAGATAAAAGCTGTATTTTATTACACAGCCGATGAGCGTGTTGATTTCCGTGAACTGATAAAGATCCTTGCTGAAGAATTTATGGCGCGTGTTGAAATGCGTCAAATCGGTGTAAGGCAGGAATCAAGCCGCCTTGGTGGTATCGGTTCGTGCGGCAGAGAATTATGCTGCTCCTCATGGCTTACTCAATTTAAGTCTGTTTCTACTAATTCCGCACGTATACAGCAATTGTCGCTCAATCCGCAGAAACTGGCAGGGCAGTGCAGTAAACTGAAATGCTGCCTGAATTATGAATACGACACCTACCTGGATGCCATCAAAGGTTTTCCTGACAGCGAGATCATCCTGAAAACAAAAATGGGTGATGCAAAGCATCAGAAAACCGATATTTTCCGTGGTATAATGTGGTATTCCTATACTTCCAAACCTGATTATTTAATGCCGGTTTCGATTGAAAAAGTGCATGAAATCATAGAATTAAACAAAAATAATATCATCCCTGAAGAACTTGAAGAATTAAAACTTCACGAAGAAGAAAAGAAAATTGATTTCGAGAATGTTGTAGGACAGGACGATATCACTCGCTTTGATGTGGTTAAAAAAGAAT
Source organism: Bacteroidales bacterium (assembly GCA_041658145.1). GTDB lineage: Bacteria > Bacteroidota > Bacteroidia > Bacteroidales > CG2-30-32-10 > JBBAAT01. Next base: position 2,663 of record JBBAAT010000042.1, read on the forward strand.
GGAAAAAAAGAAATTAATAGATATTTATTGATATACTGTTAAAGGTCATAAATTTGCGCTTTTGTCAATCTTTGAATCTTAATCCCGAGCACTTGGAATGGTTATATGGCTATAGGGTTATATGGTTTTATGGCTGAAATGTTAAAAACTAATGATGATTGGAAGAAAATATTTAAAATTAAACGATGTTCCTGCTTACAAAACTGCTTTTAATCTGAGTAATTATGTCTGGAACGTGGTGATAAAATGGGATTGGTTTGCCAAAAGGCATGTGGGTGGTCATTACAAAAGCTGCCCAAAGAAATAAACTACCAGATAAATTTAACAAATGCAAAATTAACCATATAACCATTATTATAATATCCAACATAAATAAAAAAGATCAAAATATACCCCATACAAAGTATAACAATATAACCATTTAAAGTATATATAAAAAATCTGAAATTTTGCATTATTATCACATAAATAATATCAAAAAATTAAAATACTTTCTTAGCTTTTTCGCTATTGCACTTGTGTTGGCTTCTTGCGATCCTGAAAGGGTTTACGATAAATTTAAGGATATAAAGGATGGTATCTGGAACCGGACAGAGACGGTAAAGTTCGATGTACAAATCGATGATACTGTTTCGTATCACAATGTTTTCATCAATGTTAGAAATAACGGGAATTACAGGTTCAGTAATATTTATTTTTTTATAAATACAATCTATCCTAACAGAAAGATTTCGCTGGATACTATTGACTGCTGTCTTGCCGATGATAAAGGGAAATGGTTGGGTAAAGGGCTTGGCGATTTGAAGAATTGCCGGTTTCTGTTAAAAAAGGGTGTGCGTTTCCATCAAAAAGGGATCTACACATTTGAGTTTGAACAGGCCATGCGCGTGGATAAGCTTGAGGGCATAGAAAGCATAGGCATACGAATAGAAAAATTAAAGTAAGTCATCTTTTATATATCATGGACCAAGAGAAAGAAGGCATACATAATTTCCACAGGTATATCAGGAGTTTTTGGATCGTATATGCGGTTTCATGTGCGTTTGTTCTTTTGTTGTTTGTTTTTACTTCTTTTGGATTGCTTGGGTTCATGCCTACTTTCGAAGAATTAGAAAATCCAAAAAGCAATCTTGCTTCCGAAATATATTCTGCCGACCAGGTACTCCTTGGAAAATATTATATTGAAAACAGAACAATAAGTCATTACAGCGAACTATCTCCGCATCTTGTTAATGCACTTATTGCTACTGAAGACGCTCGTTTTTCAAAACATTCAGGTATTGATTTCCGCAGTGTGCTAAGGGTTATTTTAAAAAATCTTATTGGTGGCAATCGTGGTGCAGGCGGTGGTAGCACTATTACACAACAGCTTGCAAAAAATTTATTCCCCCGGCAGGAACATCCGGATTTTTTCTCTCTCGTCTTTAAAAAACTCAAAGAGTGGCTCATTGCCATCAAGTTAGAAAGGAATTATACAAAAGAAGAAATTACCGCCATGTACCTGAACACTGTGGATTTTGGAAGCCAATCGTTTGGTGTCAAATCAGCGGCAAAAACCTATTTCAACAAGACACCGGCGGAGCTAAACATCGAAGAATCTGCTCTTCTTGTGGGAATGTTGCAGGCTCCATCAAGATATAACCCCGTAAGAAATCCTGAACGGGCTATGGCCCGAAGAGAGGTGGTGCTTAACCAAATGCGGAAATATAAATACATCACCGATAAACAGTACGATTCCCTTAGGGTGCTGAGAATAGATATGTCCAGATATCGCCTTCAGGATCAGAACACAGGACCGGCAACATATTTCAGAGAATATCTCAGGATGTACCTTGCGGAATGGTGCGTAAATCATAAGAAACCCGGTGGAGGAACATATAACCTATATAAAGATGGTTTGAAAATATATACCACCATTAATTCCAAGATGCAGAAATATGCTGAGGGAGCCATGATAGAATATTTGGGAAAAGAATTGCAGCCGCAGTTTTATTCACACTGGAAAGGCGTGAAGAATGCTCCTTACGACTGGACCATGAAACCGGAAGACATCAAAAACTTGCTTGAACAATCTATGAAGCGTTCTGACAGGTATATCAACCTCAAAGCGATAGGATTGTCGGAAGAACAAATAAAAAAGGATTTTGAAATACCTGCCCACATGATGATCTTTTCATACAAAGGAGGACACGACACAGTTATGACACCTATGGACTCCATCAAATATTACAAGTATTACTTACAGTCCGGACTTATGTCTATGGAGCCGCAAACGGGATATGTCAGGGCTTATGTAGGAGGTATCGATTACAGGTATTTTAAATACGATCATGTGTGCATGGGTAAAAGGCAAGTAGGGTCTGCGTTTAAGCCGTTCCTTTATACGCTCGCCATGCAGGAAAAGGAATTCTCGCCCTGTACAAAAGTGCCTAATGTGGCTGTTACATTTGATATGCCCGACGGAACCAAATGGATACCAAAAAATTCCGGCGATGCAAGAGAAGGAGAAATGGTAACGTTGAAATGGGCGCTGGCAAATTCGGTGAATTATATTTCGGCTTATCTGATGAAACGATACTCGCCATATGCTGTAGCGACAATAGCAAGGAAAATGGGCATTACAAGTACTATCCAGCCGGTATATTCGATTTGCCTTGGAACACCTGATCTGAGTGTGTACGAAATGACAGGCGCATTCAGTACCTTTGCAAATAAAGGCGTTCATATCGAACCGATTTTTATCACCAGAATTGAAGACAAAAATGGTAATATGCTTGAAACATTTGCGCCTAAAACGGAAGAAGCCATCAGCGAGGAAACCGCTTACCTTATGATCATGCTGATGAAAGGTGTTGTGGAAAGCGGCACAGGTGCAAGGATCCGATTTACATACAAACTAACAAATCCCATTGCCGGGAAAACCGGTACAACGCAAAACAACAGCGACGGCTGGTTTATGGGAATTACTCCTTCGCTTGTTACAGGAGTGTGGGTGGGTTGTGAAGACCGCAGCGTGCATTTCAGAAGCACGGCTTTGGGACAAGGTGCGCATATGGCGTTACCTATATGGGCAAAGTACATGATAAAGGTTTATGCAGATAAATCGCTTGGAATAAAGAAAGATGATTTTGAAAGACCCGCAAAAGAATTATCCGTTGAAGTGGATTGCGACAAATATGAAGCAAAACACAGAAAACATAATAAGGATCTTTATTAAAGAAGGATTGTAATATGTCCATTTGATTTTGAAATTACGAATTAATTGTATAATTGTTTAATTGCTAAATTGTTGAACAGTTTAATTATTGAATAACCAATAATCAATAACTATTATGATTCAGGAAAAACTTTTAAGTATTGTCACTCCTTGCTACAATGAGGAAAAAAATATTGAACAACTGTATAACGAGCTTCTTCCCGTACTTAAAAATATTTGTTCTCATTACGAAATTGTATTTGTTGACGATGGTAGCAAAGACAACACATTTAGTGTTATAAAAGAAATTGCAGAAAAAAATAAAAATGTTATCGGACTTTCTTTGTCACGGAATTTTGGCCATCAGGTAGCCATCATGGCGGGGCTGCAGCACAGCAAAGGTGATCTGGTAGTGATGATGGATGCCGATATGCAACACCCTCCCGAAATAATTCCGCAACTCATTTTTGAATATGAGAAAGGCTTTGACATTGTAAACACAAAACGGCTTGATTCTGAAGATACAGGCTTTTTTAAGAAAATATCGTCCCGATGTTTTTATCGCTTTATTAATTTCCTTTCCGATGTTAAAATAGAACCTGCTGCCGCTGATTTCCGCCTTATGACAAGAAAAGCGGTAAATGCATTTCTTCAACTTGAAGAGAAAGACCGTTTTACACGCGGATTAGTTAGTTGGATGGGGTTTAAGCAATCTGTTGTGGAGTATAATGCATCTTCGCGTTTTGCAGGAAAATCAAAATATACATTCAGAAAAATGCTGCGTTTCGGCATTGACGGCATTACTTCATTTTCTTCAAAACCACTGAGGATTTCGTTCTATACGGGTTTTATTGTTTTTCTGGTGGGATTGATCTATGCTCTGTATGCCATAGTTCAAAATATAAAAGGTGAAACCGTTCCTGGTTGGACATCCATTCTTGTTTCGGTACTGATAATAGGAGGCATACAATTGCTAAGCATTGGCATAATCGGGGAATACATCGCAAGAATATTCAATGAGGCAAAGGCGCGTCCTTTATATTTTATTAAAGATATTACTAAAGGGCACCTCTAAAAACTCAATTGTCGTCATTGCGAGTGTAGCGAAGCAATCTCATTATCAACAAGATTGCTTCGTTGTACCTCCCTCGCAATGACGCATTTCATAGTTTTTAGAGATGCCCTAAACAGGAACATTGAAATATATTTGAAATGAAATCCGGCAATTCTTTTATTACTATACTTAATAAGTTCCCAAAAAAAAGAAAGGAACTTCCGGAAGAATACAAAATAATATACAATAAGCATTATAAAAGCAATCGTGAAGGAGAAACAAAGGTAACTTCTCTGTCAATGAAAATGGAGAAATGGCTTCATAAAATTGTTGCAAGTGATGTTATTAACAGTAAAGAAAATTTTAAAACATTGGAAATTGGCGCCGGTACATTAAATCAAATACTATATGAACCTAATAGCAAAGATTATGATATTGTTGAACCATTTCATTATTTGTATGAGGGGTCAAGGCATTTGAATCAAATCAAAAACATATATAAAGATATAAATAAAATTAATAATAATATCAAATATTCGAGAATTACTTCTGTCGCCACATTTGAACACATCACAAACCTTCCTGAAGTAGTTGCAAGAGCAGTACTTTTATTAGAAAGCACAGGTTCATTAAGAGTTTCTGTTCCAAATGAAGGAACTATTTTTTGGAAATTAGGTACAATGATTACAGGCTTTGAGTTTAAACGGATGTATGGATTAGATTATCAGGTATTAATGAAATATGAACATATCAATACAGCTAAAGAAATAGAAATTGTTCTAAAATATTTTTTTAGAAATATATCCACCAAATCTTTTGGTATTAACAAGAATTTAGCTTTTTATCGTTTTTTCAATTGCAAAGAACCAGATTATGAGATCGCAAAACGGTATTTAGAAAATTGTATCAATAAATAGAGCCTGTATATAAAGTCAATACAAAACGTCATTGCGAGGAGGTACAACGAAGCAATCTATTGACACAGAATGATTAGCAATAATTTATAATGAACACTATAAAAATAATCGTGAAGGCAGCGCAAAGTTTTGTAATCAGTTTATGAAAATGTTTTTGAAAGTCATAAAAGACAAGGGTATTTGGATTACAATCCTTTTATCTGCAGTTGTATTGATTACGTTTTACGGAAAGATTTTAAAACACCCTAACCAGGTTTATTTTTCCAATTCAGGCGATGGTCTGCAAAGTTATTATACTACTTTGTACCATATTAAATACGATTCTTCCTATTCGCATTTCCAGGGGATGAATTATCCTTACGGAGAACAGGTTTTGTTCACCAATTGTCAACCGCCCATTTCAAACACCATTAAATTCATTTCAAGAAATATTATTGATATTTCGGATTACACAATAGGGATTATTAATTTAATGATGCTTCTTTCTATCGTGATTGCTGCAGTTTTCCTTTATCTGATTTTGAAAGAGTTTAACCTGGGTTGGATTTACAGTGTTTTTATTGCCGTCGGAATCGCTTATTTATCGCCTCTTATAAACAGGTTTCCCGGGCATTATTCCTTAAGCTATGTGTTCACAATTCCTGTTGTTATTTACCTGCTGATAAAATTTTATAAAAATCCGTCCTGGGAAAAAAGCCTGGTCACAGGGCTGTTTATATTATTGATGGCGACTTTCCATATGTACAATTTTGCATTTGCGGCTTTTATTCTTGGAATATTCTGGATAATACAACTTATTTCAGATAAGAAATACAGAAAATGGAAATTCGCAATGTTAAATATTTCCTTGCAAATTATCTTACCTATTTTAGTAATCAATGTCTGGCTTTGGCTGACAGATAGTGTTAATGACAGGACTTCATATCCTTGGGGATTTCTTGAATATAAATCGGGATGGGAGGGTATCTTCCTTTCGGATTTCAAGGTGGATGCACCTTTTCTTAAATCGTTTATTCATGCCCGGCAGATTGAGTGGGAAGGATGGGCTTATATCGGGCACTTACCTGCATACCTGTTCTTGCTTTTGTTTACGATTTGGGGCTGTATCCCGTTTTTTGCAATTAACAATTTTGGGTTTTTCCTGATACTTTTTCTGTCAGGAGTAATAATTCATATATTGTTGAAAAAACGATTGAATCTCTTTACAATTACCGATAATAAACTGTTAAATATTTTCCTTTGGACAGGTTTTCTTGCCATGCTTTTTTCGTTTGCATGGCCATTTGCTTTTTCACATGGTCTTTTACATTATGCGGGGCCTTTGCGCCAGTTCAGGGGAATAGCAAGGTTTTCATGGATATTTTTCTACACAATTAATATTGGAGTGTTTTATTTTCTTTACCAATTAAAAATAAATTATAAAATATTAAAATGTACAATCCTCGTATTAAGTGTGGCAATTCTTTATTACGATGCCTTTGGTAATAATAATAACCTTCAGAATTATCTCAATAACCCAATTGATGTGCTTAGCGACAGACATAATGAATTGTCCGATAATAAATGGGTTGAAAAAATAAATGCGAAAACTTTCCAATCAATCCTTCCATTACCTTTTTTTCATACAGGCTCTGAAAATATTGGCTGTGAATCTTTATGCAATAGCGCTTTTAATACTTTCTGGGTTTCTTTAAAAACAGGAATCCCAACAAATGGATCATTGATGAGTCGCACTTCAATTAAGCAAAGTTTCAATAATATTTCAATTATTCTGGAGCCATACAAAAATTTAAATTTACAGAACGACTTACCATCTTTAAAACCTTTTCTTCTCGTTGTTGATAAATGCGGTGAGTTAAAAGAAACGGAAAGGATTTTATTAAAAAAATCAGAATATATCTGCTCTGCTAAAAATATTGATTTTTATCTATTGCCTGTAAATGAACTATTTAATCTTGCCGATTCTTTGTATTCCAATTGTACTAAAGAAATGAGTTCAATAAAGTATAATGTTGATGGATTTATTTCTTCTGACAGCCTGAAAAATTTTGTTTTCAAAGATTTTAATAAGATTAAATCCGGGACCTATTACAACGGAGGTGGTTCTTATTTTGGAAAAGCTTCGGAATATAACAGAATCTACGAAGGATTCCTTCCGCTTGTAGATACATCAGGTAACTATATTTTATCGTTTTGGTTTGGTAAAATTCAGACCGACCTCTACCCAAGAACAAATTTCGAGTTTGCAATATTTGATTCTACGGGGCAATGCATATTCTCTGATTACAAGTCGATAAATTCCATTGTTAAAATAGTTGACAACAATTGGGCTCTGGCAGAATACTCATTTAAACTACCGTTCTGTAATAACAAAATCAGCGTAACTTTATGGAATGATCAATTATTTTCTGATGATACGCTTTTTGTTGATAATCTTCTGATAAGAAAACAAAACAAAATCTTATACAAGCAGGGTTCCCGAAATTCTGTTTTTAAAAACAACAGATATTATTCAAGCAGGTGATTATTAACCTGCATTATTCACAAATTTTCAGAGAAAATTTTGAATTTGCGATAGATGTGAGCAATGGCATGCAGGTTAACCCGAATAATTCGCAAGAATTTGTGAATTATTCGGGTTAATTGTATAAATATTTTTTTTTAATATATGTTTACTTCGATATTATCAAAATATACATCCTGATCAGAATTTTGATTCCAAACGTACAATGAAATATCCTTTCCATCAATATTTTCAGGAACATTAAAGTATAATAGTATTTTTTCCCATCCATTACCGTCTTTGATTACGGATTTTGAATTAAACAAATAAAACTCCTTCGCATCCGCAGTCGAAACACATAATCCCGCAGTTGCATCTGAAGAACAGTAGCGCCATATCGTAACAAAGAACAACTGATCTTTTTTAACTTTCTGAAATTTTGTGGTAAAGCCAAAAGGATGTTCTTTATTTAAAAGTACCGAATAATTACCCGAATAAGACTTAATATTAGTTCTGCACCCGGTATTGCCAAATTTCACACTGTCCGGTTTACCAATAAAATATTTATTATCAGAAGATACTTCTTCTGCTCCGCAGGAAATTTTATTTGTATTTAAGCGCCCGTTATCAAAAATATCATAAATCTGTATATTTTCAAATTGCCCGATTTTCTTATTCAGAAGCGTTTTTACTCCCTTATCCTGTAAGCAATTCGTATCAAGTAAAATTACATATTTTGCACCGTTGTCTTTACACTCAATTATACGGGATGGGTAATCAGGATTAATCAGTCCGGAATTAGTAAAACCATTTTGATTCATTAAATACAAGGAAATGTTTGTTGATTCGTCAGGAAAAGCATATACCAAATCATCTTTTGTAATTCCAATCGATCTCAGATAAGGTGTGATACGACTTAGCGCTTCTTCATGAAACATATAGTGCCAATGAACATACAACCAGAATTTAACTTCCTGATCAGACAGAATTACCGAATACTCAGAAGCTTCTTGTGTATATGGATGGTAGCGAGCATCTATTTTTCCGTATCCATAATAAATACAGATCAGCGTAATAACTAAAAAAACAGCTTTATATTTAATTGAATTGAAAATAGAGGCGTGATGGTTTTTAATAAAACTCAGAAACCCCAGTATCGTAATTGGGATAAATAATAAATAATTTATTAAATGATAATCATGTACGTCATATGCCTGAAACCAAAGAATTATCCCCGATACTGAAGCTACAAATACAGAAATTGAAAATACAATCAGCAATTTGTTTTGTTTTTTTATATTTAGCAGCATGACTATAAAAAAACCAAGAACAAAAAACAAACCCAAAGGACAAAAATAATTACCAAACTGAAGGTCAAATAATATTCTGAGAATAGTTATTATTTTATCGTATTCTATTTCCCAAATCGGAAAAATATTTGTCTGGAATAAATGACATTGATTGACTTTGTTATACCAGGCTGCATACAAATACCAGGCTGCTACTAACGAAGCAGATAAAACAAATAGAAATAAAACTTTTATACGACGATTAAAAATGGCCCCCTGCTTATATTTGAATAATCCAAGCCACTCAGTTAGAAAAACAAAAAATAATACAAAAAAACTGATACCGGAAGTAATTTTAATCAGCATCCCAATGGTAAAAAATAAAAATAAAAAAACTAAATATCGTATTTTCTTTTTATAATAATATTTGTAGAAAAAATACCAACCAATGAAACAAAAACTGAGTGCAGGAACATCAGTAAGAAAATTATTTCCATAATAAATTAGTATTGGCGAAGAAAATAAAAATAGTGGTGACAGAATGGCCCAAAACTGGTCTTTTAGTACTCCCTGCGAAATTTTAAATAATGAAAACAACCCAAAAAATAGAATGATTAACTCTAATAAGCGATAGATCCATTCATGATGGCCAAAAATTTTCCACAAATTTGCAACAACATAATATAAAATCGGGCACTCCCCTGCGGACTTGCCCGTGAAAGAAGGTGCTGTTTTTAGATTAACCTGCGGCTGAAAAAGGTTGTTATTATTTTGATAATAGTTTAATGTGATAGATAAGCAATCCGTTTGCCTATACGTATGATATGACATTGGTCTGTAAAAAAGGATATGATGATAATTATATAACAAACTAATCAAAACAAAAAAACCTATAAAAAAATAATTGCTGTATTTTGGACTCCAAATTTTTTTCATCAGAATACTTTATAGTAAAACAAAAAATTAGTTATAATTATATATACACATTCTTATCAGATTTGTAAAAAATGATTAGAATGCGTTATGCCGATAGCAACAGGTTTGTCCCGCATAAGCGGGATTGCAAACCTGTTTCGTATCGGTATAATATGGTCAATCAAATTATTCAATAATAAAAATGCAACAAAAAGGAATAACAATATCCATTAAAAAACTGTATGATATTGTTATATATTTTGCAAGACAAAAATACTAAATAAATTGTATATTTGTTTTTTACTTTTTTCTCCAAGTTGAATATTTTTTT
>JBBAAT010000043.1:0-12851 GCA_041658145.1 Bacteroidales bacterium
TATATAGGTTATTATATTCTATTTTCATTTCTTGTTTAATAATAAGGTAATAAGGTTTTAAATACCGGGTACTTTATTTTTTTTACTAAGGTTACTAAGGTTTTTGCGTAACATCAGTAAATAATATTAAACAGTGAAAGAAAAAAAATATTGTTACAAGGCAAAGTTAAAAATTTAAATCGAATAATTATCTTTGCATATATGATATTACAAACGAAACGAATAAAATCAATATCCTATGAAAAAAAATATAGCGTTGGTTACCGGTGGCGATTCAGGAGAATCGGTTATTTCGCTTCAAAGTGCAAAGATCATCAAGGAGAACATTGATAAAGAAAAATTCAATGTTTATACCATTCTTTTAACAGGGAAGACATGGACATATTTGTCAGAAAACAATACCGAAACTGCTGTCGATAAGAACGATTTTAGCATTACGGATAACGACAGTAAAATTAAATTCGACTGCGTATTTATTGCTATTCATGGCACCCCCGGTGAAGATGGAAAACTGCAGGGTTATTTTGACATGATGGGCATTCCGTATACTTTTTCGGGTGTGAGTTCGTCTTCACTTACATTCAATAAAGATTATTGTCAATCGCTTGCAAATGAATATGGCGCTACAATAGCAAAATCCATTTTGATTAAAAAAGGAGAGCGATACAAAATTGAAGAAGTAATTTCAAAAACAGGACTGCCATGCTTCGTAAAACCTAATAATGGAGGATCAAGTATCGGAATGTCGAAAGTATTAAAAGCAGACAAGCTGGAAGATGCCATCAATATTGCTTTTAATGAAGACAATGAAGTTCTGATCGAAGAATTTATTGAAGGCACAGAGGTTACATGCGGTATTCTTCAGAAAAAAAATGAATTGATCGCTTTACCCTTAACAGAGATTGTGAGCAAGAATGAATTCTTTGATTACAAATCCAAATACGATCCTCTTCTTGCTGATGAAATCACTCCTGCCAGAGTTTCCGATGAAATACATAAAAAATGCAAAGAGCTTTCATTGCATTTATTCAGGAAATTTAATTGCAGAGGAGTTGCACGCTTTGATTATATCGTAAAAAACAACACGCCATATTTTCTGGAAGTGAACACTATTCCCGGATTAACCGCTGCCAGTTTAGTGCCTAAGCAAGCTAAAGCTATGGGGATTTCGTTGAAAGAACTTTTTACAACATTGATTGAAAATGTTTTGTAACTACTCCTCAATAAAAATAATCCCAAAAACCACAGAGACACAGAGACCACAGAGACACACGGAAATGATTACTCAAAAATACATATATGAAATTTCATACAAAATAATTGGTTGTGCTATTGAAGTGCACAAACACCTGGGACCAGGATTGCTCGAATCGGTTTATGAGCCGTGTTTTATTGATGAAATGAGAAGCAATGGATTGTTTGTAAAGTCACAAATATATGTTCCTGTACACTACAAAGGAAAAGATTTGGGCGGAAGTTTAAAACTTGATTTGCTCGTAAACGATTTAATAATTGTTGAAGAGAAAGCAGTAGAACAGATGATTCCATTGTATGAAGCGCAACTTTTATCGTATTTGAAACTTACAGGGAAACCAAAAGGATTGCTGATAAATTTTAATTGTGAAAACATCACAGAACAATTAGTATCGCTTGTTACAGAACAGTTTGCAAAGCTGCCCAAAAATTAATCTCTGTGAAACTCCCTGATCTCTGTGTCTCTGTGGTGAGTAGTTTCTAAAATTATAAAGTATGAAGCTTTTATTTGCTACAAATAACCGGTATAAATTAAAAGAAATTCAGAATATTATTCCCGCAGGAATTGAAATTATTAGCTTGGCGGATATTGGCTGCATGGAAGATATTCCCGAAACCGGCAACAGCATTGATGCCAACGCATCCGAAAAAGCATTTTTTGTTTATAACAAATATAATATCGATTGTTTTGCCGACGACACCGGATTAGAAATTGAAGCGCTGAAAGGCGGTCCCGGTGTGTATTCCGCGAGGTATGCCGGAGAAGGATGCTGTTTTGAAGACAATATTAATAAGGTGTTATTTGAAATGCGGGGTGTTTCAAATCGCAAAGCATGCTTCAGAACAGTCATTTCACTGATCATTGATGGAAAAGAGAAACAGTTTGAAGGAAGGATTGATGGCTTGATACTTTCTGAAAAGCACGGACATGAAGGTTTTGGATACGATCCTGTTTTTCTTCCGGATGGTTTTGATCAGACTTTTGCAGAAATGCCGCCTGATTTAAAAAATCGTATAAGTCACAGGGGCTTGGCAGTGCAAAAACTTGTACATTATTTTGAATCAATTGATAAATATAAAAAAGATATTTTGAAGCCTGCTATATGAAAGAGTATTCTAATGCTTAAAATCCTCTTTTTTATTTGTCGGGGCGAGAAGACTCGAACTTCCGACCCCTTGCACCCCATGCAAGTACGCTAGCCAACTGCGCCACGCCCCGATTTATTCCACAAAATTTCTACAAATATAAGACAAATAAAAATTGACATCGATAAAATTTCTTTTTATAAATTGCCCGATGAACTGTTTTTGCTAACTTTACGCCACTTTTATTTTAATGAATATCCGTATTTGTACCTAAAAATTAATTAACTATATGAAAATCAATTTATTTACCCCTAACCCTAAAGGGAGCAAATTGATTTTCTTCACACCCTTTAGGGACGGGGTAAATGAAGAAAATCAATTGAAGCAATTAGACACATAAACGGATATTCATATTTATTTTTTATGATGAAAAGATCGATCCTGATATCTATATACACATTTTTACTGACCTTTTTCTCAAACGCCCAGCAACCTGCCAAATTCACTATAAACGGATATGTAAAAGACGCATCCACCGGCGAATATTTGATGGGCGCAAATGTTTATGTAAAAGAAACGATGAAGGGTGTGCAAACCAACCAATACGGATATTTTGCCCTGTCTATAGAAAAAGGCTCATATACACTGATCGTATCTTATTTGGGCTATATGGAATATTCTGAAAAAATTAACATGGACCAGAATCTTAAAATTAACATCACTCTTCAGAAAAAAGTTATTACCGCCAAGGAACTGTTAGTTACCGGCGAAAAAGAAGATAAGAACACTACCAGTACCAACATGGGCAAAGTACAATTAGAAGTGGAAAAAATAAAAACCCTGCCTGCTTTTATGGGAGAAGTGGATGTAATGAAGACCATCCAGCTTACACCCGGCGTGCAAAATGCAGGTGAAGGAAACAGTAGTTTTTATGTACGTGGAGGGGGTCCCGATCAAAACCTTATTCTTCTTGACGAAGCGGTAGTATATAATGCATCGCATCTCTTTGGATTTTTCTCTGTTTTTAATGCAGATGCCGTTAAAAATATCGAACTTACAAAAGCAGGAATGCCGGCGAATTTCGGGGGAAGGCTTGCATCGGTTCTCAACATTAATATGAAAGAAGGAAATAATAAAAAATACCAGGTGGATGGAGGAATCGGAGTGATATCATCGCGCCTTACCGTGCAGGGACCTCTGAAGAAAGATACAAGCTCTTTCATTGTTTCGGCAAGAAGGACATACATTGATTTGCTGATAAAACCCTTTGTAAAAAAAACATCCGACTTTAAAGGAACAGGTTATTATTTTTATGACCTTAATACAAAAATGAATTACCGCCTGTCCGATAAAGACCGCGTTTTTCTCAGCGGATATTTTGGAAGGGATATCTTTACTATGAATAGTAGAGATTTGAGTTTTAAAAATTCCATTTCATGGGGAAATGCTACTTCATCATTCCGATGGAACCATGTATTCGGTCCTAAATTATTTCTCAACACTTCTTTGATTTTCAGCGATTATAAATTTGAAATGGGAATAACCCAAAGCGAATACGACATAAAACTTTATTCAGGAATCACAGATTATAACGCAAAATTCGATTTCAATCTGTTTCCAAATATAAAACACAACATAAAATACGGTGGAACTTATACGTACCATATTTTTACTCCCAACAACGCAACTGCCAAGTCGAGCGGAGTGGAACTCGACCTTGGTAAAGAAGTAAGATTATTTTCGAACGATGCGGCTATTTATATTAATGACGAGTATGAACTGAACAAGAAATTTAAAATCAACGGAGGGGCTCGTTATACGTTCTTTGAACCCGTAGGTCCATTCAACCGTTATATTACAAACCTTACAGGACAAATATCAGACACAATCCATTATAACAGGTTTGAAAAGATAAAAATCTATAATCATGTAGAACCGAGAATATCAATCAGATATGTTTTGAATACAGTATCTTCTATAAAAGCATCTTTCACTCAAAATTATCAGTACATTCACCTGGCTTCGGTTACGGCTGTTTCTTTGCCAACTGATGTATGGGTGCCAAGTACTGAGATAGTAAAACCCCAGTTCGGGACACAATACTCTCTCGGATATTTCAGGAATTTCAGAAAAAATATGTTCGAAACTTCCGTTGAAGTTTATTATAAAGACATGAAGAACCAGATAGAATTTAAGGAAGGCGCTTTACCTGAAGACAACGTAAAAAACAATACGGACAATAATTTTACTTTCGGCAAAGGATGGTCTTATGGCGCTGAGTTTTTTATAAACAAGCGTACGGGGCAATGGACAGGCTGGGTGGGTTATACACTTTCCTATACAAAACGTGAATTTCCGGGAATCAACCAGGGCATCGAATATTGGGCAAAATACGACAGGAAGCATGATGTTTCGGTAATTGTATCGTATGAATTTAATGACCACTGGACGTTTTCTGCAATATGGGTTTATGCTACCGGCAACACAATGACTCCGCCTGTTTCAAGATATTTTATGGGAGGTCAGATAATAACCGAATACGGTCATGTGAACTCATTCAGAATGCCCGCATATCACAGGATGGACATCTCAGCCACTTATACCGGCAAAAAACATAAAAAATATGAATCAAGCTGGAACTTCTCCATATACAATGTTTACAACCGGTACAACCCTTATTATATATATTATGATACCAAAGGCAGCGCTTATAATTTTCATCTTGAAACACAAGCCAAACAGGTTTCGCTGTTTCCTATTTTGCCTTCGGTTACATGGAATTTTAAATTTTAGTCAGATGTTACACAAATCCAATACGTCATTGCGAAGGAGGTACGACTGAAGCAATCTGCAAAATAGAAAAGTTTTGGATTAGTGAGATTGCTTCTGATTGCTTAGTGCAATCCTCGCAATGACGAACGAGTATAAATAATGACAAGAAAAATGCGTGTTTGCGTAACATGAGATTTTAACTTTAATTTATTCTTATGAAAATAGTAAAACTCATTTCCTTATTGATAATAGTATTGACTATTGTATTCTATTCCTGCGAAAAAGAAATAACAATTGATTTACCACAGGCTGAAGAAAAAATTGTGGTAGAAGGTTGGATAGACCAGAATGATTATCCGATTGTATTTTTAACAAAGAATTTACCATATTTCGGAACTGTAGATTCTGCAATGTTATTCAACATAATTATTCAGGATGCAACTGTAATTGTAACGGATGGTGTTACCATTGATACTCTTAAACTGATACCACTTCCTGATTTCAATTACTTTCCCCCTATTTATTACAAAGGATCAAAAATCAAAGGAGAAATAAATAAAACATATTTCCTTACAGTAAAAGCTCAGGGAAAAACGCTAACATCCAAAACAACTATTCCTCCTCCTGTTTATCCAGACAGTGTTTGGTTTAAAGTAGAACCACAGCAGGATAATCTTGGTTATTTGTGGGGTCGTTTTACCGATCCTCCTGAATTAGGTAATTATTACAGGCTTTTCACAAAAAGACTTGGTAAAGACAAGCGATATATACCGGTTTTAGGTTCCATTTACGATGACAAATTTTTTAACGGGCAGAGTTTTCAATTCTCTATGATGCGGGGAGTAGTATCTACAACCGACCAAACAGTTGATCCGGAATTCGGATTTTTCAAGATCGGTGATACAATTGGCGTAAAAATCTGTACTATTGACAAAGCCCACTATGATTTTTGGCGCACTGCTGAAGGTGAGATGTATTCAGGAGGTAATCCTTTTGCCACTCCAACACAAATTGTAACAAATATTGAAGGCGAAGGGCTTGGTGTGTGGGGAGGATACGGCGTTTATTGCGACATGGTTATTGCAAAATAATGTAACTACTCCGTCCACAGCAAAAATAAAACGCCACAGATTACACAGATTAAATTATGAAAAAATTCATATACAAAGACGAAACATATATACTGCAAACAGGATAAATTTGTACATTTTGAATAGGTCTTTGGTTTATAGTCAGGGCTGCCAGTTTGCCTGCCTACCGTCAGCAGGGTTTTAGGTTAATGGTCTTGGGTTAGTACCATTAACCATTGACTTTTAATCCCGCATATGCAGGACTGCCCTAAACCAAAAACAACAGACTAATTTTATAATCTGTGTAATCTGTGGCTGTATTTAAGTTGCTGAGTAGTTGCAAATAATTTATTGTTTTTTTAAAACATTGTAAACATGACAGAAAATACTGAAAAAACCAAATGCCTTATAATCGGCTCCGGACCTGCCGGATATACTGCAGCTATCTATGCTGCACGGGCAGACCTTAAACCTGTGTTATACCAGGGGTTACAGCCGGGCGGGCAACTGACTATTACTGCCGAAGTAGAGAATTTTCCGGGCTATCCAGAAGGAATATCCGGTACTGCTATGATGGAGGACTTCCACAAACAGGCAGCCCGTTTCGGGACAGACATACGTTGGGGAAGTATTACAGAAGTTGATTTTTCAAAAAGGCCTTTCACCATAAAAGCTGATGACGGCAAGATCATACTGGCAGAAACAGTAATCATTGCTACCGGAGCATCAGCACGATGGCTTGGAATTGGGTCTGAATCAAAATTCAGCGGATACGGTGTTTCCGCATGTGCCACCTGCGACGGTTTTTTTTATAAAGGAAAAGTGGTTGCTGTAATCGGAGGTGGTGATACAGCCGCCGAAGAGGCTACATATCTTGCAAAACTTTGCAGGAAAGTATACCTGATCCACCGCCGTGATGAATTGCGTGCATCAAAAGCAATGCAGACCAAAGTTTTTAACACACCGAACATTGAAATGGTTTGGAACAATCTGCCAAAAGAGATCGTTGGGACTGAAGATGGCATTGCTAAAGCTGTGAATGGTGTTATTCTTAAGAATACATTGACAGGTGAAGAAACTAAACTGGATATTGATGGAATCTTTATCGCTATCGGCCATAAACCAAATTCTGAACTTTTTATTGGAAAATTAGAACTGCATCCAAACGGGTATATCAAAACTGAACCCGGTTCAACCAAAACCAGCATAGAGGGCGTTTTTGCAGCCGGCGATATTCAGGACCATACCTATAGGCAGGCTGTTACTGCTGCCGGAAGCGGATGTATGGCAGCTATTGAAGCTGAAAGATTTTTATCTTCAATAGAATAATAAAACACCACGCCCAAAGTACGTGGTTTTCTATGTTAAACTAAATTTTTATAAATTTAGTTTGCCCCGCAATGCCTTCAAAATAAAGTTTAAGAGTATAAATTCCCGATGATAACTTCAATTGATTTTTATTAATTATATGATTATATTTTCCAGCAGACTGGTTAGTTTGTGGCATCAATAAAATTTCATTGCCGAGCATATCAAACATTTTTATTTCTGTTGTTCCCTGCTTTTTAAGTTCATACGAAATAGTAAAATAGTCGCCTGCAGGATTAGGATATGCTGAAAATCCGGCAACTTCCGTATTTCCTTCATTTACATTTGTGACATCCTCAACATGAATATAGTTTGAAATAACAAGTGTGTCGTTTCCGCAAAGATTATTATGCGCGATTAAAATCACATTATAGTATCCCTGCGAAGAATATGAGTGCCATGGCTGAAAATCTGTAGAAGTCTGTCCATCCCCGAAATCCCATAAATAACTGCTTGCATTGGTTGAATTATTTATAAAAGTTGCATTAGCGACGGGTAAATAAATAAGTGTGTCATTCGCAGTAAATGCTGCAACCGGTAAAGGATTTACAGTAATGTAATTTTGAATATTCAAAGTATCAATTCCACCTGGCCCTGTTACAATAAGCTCAACAGTGTATATACCGGCACCTGCATAAATCACCGAAGGATTTGAAAGCGTACTTGATGCAGGAGAACCTCCTGTAAACGACCAGTTATAATTTGTTGCATTGACACTTGTACTGGTAAACTGTACACTGTCGCCTTCACATACAGTCGTGGAAGTTGCACCAAATCCTGCGACAGGAGCAGGATTCAGAACGTGAATAATTATTGTTGTGGTGTCATTTCCGCATTGGGAATTATACGCGATCAACGTGACAGTATAATCGCCACTCGTGCTATAAGTATGATTCGGACTTTGTAAAACAGATGTTATACCATCACCAAAATCCCAGTGATATGATGTTGCATCGGATGATGAGTTTGTAAAAATAATTGAAGCAGATGGAAGATAAACCAGTGTGTCGCTTGCGCTGAACCCTGCTGTTGCAGCCGAATTCACAGTAATATAATTTGTCATTGTTAATGTATTGCTGCCGCCGGGGCCTGTGGCAATAAGACTTACAGTATATACGCCGGAATTTAAATATTGAATTAATGGACTTGTTTGAGTACTGGTTGCAGGTGTACCTCCGTTAAAAGTCCAGCTGTAGCTTGTGGCATTTGAGCTGGTGTTGGTAAACTGAACGGAATTTCCTTCACACACCGAAGTGGCTGAGGAATTAAATGAAGCGATAGCAGCAGGTTGTGTAACGTTTTCCCACTTCATGGCATCAAATGCTATTTTCTGACCAGCAGTTCCGGTGCCATCACCCAGCCTCACATAACCTGATGTTCCGGCGAGAAAAGGAAAAGTGCCAAGCGAAACCCATGCCCCGTATATCGGCGCCTGGTTGATGCTTACAGTTTGTGAACCTCCGTTGTAAAAAACTTTGTAGCGTGCAGTGGTGGCGCTGGCATTGGTTGTGGGAATATACACTGACACTTCGTAATCGCCGGCAGTAGGCAGTGTTGGTGTCCATGTTACATAACAGGTATCGGTGGTGGTTGATGAACTTGTATACGTGTACCAATAATGGGAAAAATTCCCATAACCGCCTGTTTCGCCATCGCGAAAATATTTCATGTGCGAAGGAGTCTGGTTATACATATAAAATCCGTGGTTGTAATAAACGTCATCAATTATAGTGTCGTTATACGTAAGTTGGGTGGCTTCGGCTGTAACTGTCCATGCAACCGTATTTAAATTCTGATAACCGTTATTATTTCCGGGCCAGTCATAGTAAGAATTTTTACCGGAATAATTCATATATCCGTTGTTTTTATTTCCGTAAGGGTCGTTAAAAATCAAAGTATTTTGCCCGTTAACATAACCGACAGCTAACGTAAGATGTCCGGCGGAAGTAATTGTACTGCAAATAGAGAAAGGATAACTGTTGTTAATTTCATTTTGCACATCGGCAAATGTGGTAGAAGTAGAATGCACTGAAGTTACATCATGATTCTGAATATAAGTAGCCATATAACTGTTCGGTGAGCCAAGTCCCCACATATAGCCGTATCCGCCGTAAGCTGGATTACCGGCATAGTCGTTGGCAGAAGTGTTATAATAAATTTCATTGTACCTGTACATATCTGCCACATAAGAACCATAATGATTGGTATGCGAAGAAGGCGAACTGCAAGTAATATCCCAATAAGGTAATCTGTTGTAATATGCCAGCGCCATAATTGCTGTTGTGGGAGCGCAAGACCAGTATCCGCTGTGCCAATCCGGAGTATCATATACCTGATGAACATAAGGTACATCACCTTGAACCATGGTTATTGCCTTACTTTTTTTTTTCGAAAAATTACCTGTAAAATTGTTATTAATTGATAACGGTAAATTTATTTTAACCAATGTGTTTTTATTTACAATTTGAAAATTTACCGGATCAAAGGTGGCTGATACGATTTCTTTTTTCTCGAATGTGCTGTAAACAATAGAATTATTGGGACCAAAAGAAGGATATATTTCATTTATACCAGAAGTGTTTGTAAGGTTAATGATTTTGCTTCCATCCGATTTTGCAATGTATATATCAGAACCCTTGAATTCAAAATTTTCAACAGTAGTTCGATCGAAAATAATATACTGTGAATCGTCCGACCATGAAGCATTTTCGCCTGACCCAATAGAATATGTTTTATTGTTTGTTTTATCCCAAATCATTAATCCTCTTGATAATTTAGAATACAAAACTTTACTCCCGTCGGGGGACCAATTAGGATATACATATCCGGTGAGTCCATCAGTAATTTGTATTATCTGATTTGTGGAAATATCCAAAATAAATAACTGATCCTTATCGTTGTTAAAAATTGCAAAGTTCCCGTCAGGAGATATTGGAGCAATGTTTGAGTAAACGCCAAGATTATATGTTTTAGTAATATTGTTTTTTATAGCATACCATTCATTTCCGATAGTATAAGCAATTTTGCCATCATCGCTGAAGCTTACCTGACCGCAAAGGTCGGCAGGATTTGAAAGTTCCGTAATCTTCATTGTTTGCAGATCGAATACGGCAGGAACCTGCATCCCGTCAGGTTTTATGAGTTTAAAACCGATATTCGTCTTGTCGGGCGAAACAGTAAAATACCTGCCACATCCGGGCGAGGTTATTAAATCTTTTAGCTCATGGTTTTGAATTAAATAAATTTTAGAAGCGAAGTTATCAGTGGCAATAACGCCTGCTGTTGTATTTACCTGGTGAATAAAATAACCATCAGCTTCAACTTTGTAAGCATCGATTGTTTCCTGTGAAAAAACAAGTGAAGATAAAAAAAGCAGACAGATGATAATTGCTGATATCCTGGGTTTAGAATATATTTTTTTAATCATGTATATATTATTTCATACAAAATTAGCAAAAACAGATATGATAGCAAAAAAAAGATATGTGATAAAAACGGATCGGAATTTTTGCAGGGCTGTTCAATCAAATATTTTAATCCCGAAATGATTGAATATGAATAGCCCTGAGCAACGCTCAGTGTAAAATTAGTAGAATGTTTAACAACCCTGAATGTGTTGAATATCTGTTAATTATATTTTTTAATTGAATAGTCCTGGTAATTTTTGAAAATGTTTTTATTAAAAATGTTTTACATTTGGTTTTTAATCCAATTGTTTTCTTCCCATGTATTTTCATAGGAACTGATTTTTTATGAAAACTTTAATCAAAGAATTCAATCAAACGGCATCTTTACCTGAGAAAGCATTGATCATGCTTTTCGACCTTGAAGGTTTTTCAAAATTCTTTAATCAGCCCGATGTGAATGATTATGTGCCAAAATATTTGAATGTTATTTTTGATGCGG
This sequence comes from Bacteroidales bacterium, assembly GCA_041658145.1. Classification (GTDB taxonomy): domain Bacteria; phylum Bacteroidota; class Bacteroidia; order Bacteroidales; family CG2-30-32-10; genus JBBAAT01. Next base: position 11,457 of record JBBAAT010000043.1, read on the forward strand.
TAAATTTATGTATTGAAGGCGGAGATGCATATTGGAGATTAAAAAGTTTAAGAAAAACCCCTTATGAGCCTTTACCAAAACCAATACATACAAAATATCTTGGCGATGGAGCAATGTATATCTGGCGTTACAGCGATCTGAAAAAAGAAGAGATCATATATCTTATAAACCGTTTATGGATTCTGGCTAATAATTTTGATAAAATAAACATTAGGGCAACTGAATTGGTTCCTATTTTTGATACCCCAAAAAGAATCAGGTTTGGCATTACCGCCGGATCAGTCTATAAACTTACATATCCGGATTCTGATAGTGAAGAATACATAGGCTATTGCATCAATCTTGCCAGCCGGTTGCAGAGTTATTGCAGGGAGATCGGATTTATCGTTTCTGCCCGTCTTGATGTTTCGAACGACCTGCTTCGGGAATTTGATTATAAGAAGGTGGTGGCAGTTCAGATAAAGGGTTTCCCGCATGAAATTGTTATTGTGGACAGAAATGATTATGATAACCTGGATGTAGTGACAAAAAACACATTATTCAAGCAAAGTCTTGTATAGGATACACCTGGTATACTTTGCACGGGGTAAACCTGCCTGCCGCCTGCCTGTCCGGTAGGCAAGGTAAGCAAGGTATTCCGTTTTATGTATAACTTTTCATTTTTGTTTACTTTTATCCATACAAAAAAATAATTTTACTATCTTGCAAAAAAAATCAATATGGAAATAGAAGGGAAAATATTGCAGTTATTGCCAGTTCAGAATATCTCCAGTCAAAAAGGGCCAATGAAAAAACTGGAATTTGTCGTTGGAATAGAAGCAAAGTTCCCGCGAAAAATTTGTTTTTCGCTGTGGAATGATAAGGTTGACATATTTTCTTCAAAGATGGGCGATACAGTAAAAGTTTTTTTCGACCTCGAAAGCAGGGAATATAATGGCCGCTGGTACACCGAAGCCAAAGCATGGAAAGTGGAGAATCTTGGTGCAACAGCAGGCATGGATTCAAACGAAGCCGAAAAAACAGAAGGTGTCCCTTCGTCTTTCACTGCTCAGAAAGAAGAAATGGACGATCTGCCTTTTTAATGTTTTTTTATATGAATGGCATCTATTGTCTTGAGGGTATTTGGGATGAGGACCTCCGTGAAAAATCATCGGTGAAACCTATCCTTGAATTGCTGCACAGCAATAAAGATATAAAGTTCATTTATCATAACTGTGCAACGGTGGAAGAAATTGAATTTTACGTGAGCAAGTGGACACAGAAGAAATACTGCAAATTCCCCATTTTGTACTTTGCATTTCACGGAGAAAAAAATAAACTTCTTCTGGGGAATAAAAAACCGTATTCTCTCGACAACCTTGCTGAACATCTGGCTGGGAAATGCAGTAATTCCAT